>DATNPE010000369.1:0-4603 GCA_036703355.1 Allocoleopsis sp.
TTGGCGGATTCTTGCATTGCATGGTCCGCAAACTCGATCGCGGGAAGTGGCTGTGGAGAATTCAGGGTGTCCTGGATGAGCAAGCCGTTGTGGATGACGAAATTATAGCCAAGGAAATGGCGATCGCCATGATGCGATCGAAGTTGCAAGGTGCGTTAAGCGAATTAGAGGAGCGCGAGTGATGAAGCCAGCAAGAGTTATTCCACCCCATAAAATTCTCACGCGAGAACTGGAGGCTAGGCAGTGGACATCGCAGGAACTTGCCCAAAGGAGTGGGATAGATCAAGTTATTGTACTGGGGTTGTTGAGCGGAATGGTGGCGATCGCGCCTCACCACACACCCGGACTAGCCAAAGCTTTCGGCACTTCCGATGAGTTCTGGCTTAACTTGCTGAAAAACTATGAGCGACAGAAGTGGATGTCTTTGAGAGACCGTTATGTACCTAGAAATTGAGCACTGGTTCTCCGAGGGTGAAGCTCAATGCGAGCTTGACTGGCCCAAGAAGATAATGACCCCTTGCCCATATAAAGATGAGATTTCGGAGAGGTGGTGGACGCGAGGCTATGCCTACAGTGCAAGACTACTTCGAGCTACTGAAGCAGAAGCAAAACTGAAGGAGTGCGATCGCCCTTCCCCGTGATTCCACTGAACATAGGGCACAATAGAAGCAGCGCCTCACTCAGATAAATGAAGAAGCTCTCCCCGCGTGCCTGTCTAGCGATCGCCCTATCTGCAATTGCCCTTGCTGCCGTATCGCGATCGCTTATCCTTTTTATTGCTCCTAGAGTTTGGCCTTGGTTCTTCGGAGTAACCCTTGTGGCCGAAGGGATTTTGATCTGGCGGTTGTTTGCCCAAAATCAACGACTCGCAGAAAATAACCGTCAAAGCTCTAGCAAATTGCAGATGGTAGTTGCTGGGGCTGAGCAGTTGCAGGTAGAGAAGGCTACGCTAGAGAGTCGATTGAAGGAGGCAGAGGAAAGCGATCGCCTGCTCAAAGATGCGGTAGACAGCGCCACCCATGCCCTTAAGAATCCTTTGGCTTCAGTTCGAGTGGTGCTGCAACTACTGGAGACTGAATCACTAAGTCAGGATGGAAAGAGCAGGTTAGGGATAGCGCGATCGCAAATCACCGTAGCAGCAAGGCTTGTAGAAGATTTGCTCGACTGCTTTAGGCTAGATGCCAACGCCATTGAGCCAAGGATTGAGCGGATTGATTTAGGGCACTGGCTCCCTAATGTGGTGAAGGCTGTTGTCCCAAGGGCGATCGCGCGTCGCCAGACCATTAACTACTCGGTGGAGTCTTGCCCAGACCTACTCACAGACGAGGTGATGTTGCGGAAGGCTGTAGAGGAGTTGCTGACCAATGCTTGCAAGTACAGTTACAACGGCGCTCAAATAGACGCGATCGCCAGACTGGACAAAGCACTAGACAAGCACGTAATTGAAGTTCGCAACCCTGGCAGAATTGGCTTCAGGGAGCAAGCGAGAATCTGGGATAGGTTTTACAGGATTCCAGATGGCGATCTCTACAAGCAGGGCGGCACAGGGTTGGGACTGTCTCTCACCAAAAAAATTGTGCGGGTGCTGGGTGGTGAGGTGTCGATGCAGTCAGTTAATAATGTGGTTACGTTTCGGATTGTTTTGTAGGGGCGATCGCAATGATGCTATTCAGATTCACGATATGGCACTTTGCAGCCCTAGCGCTGCTGCTATCTCTGTTCTTCTCTGTTGAGCACTTTCCGCTCAGTCTTTGGGGCTGTGTCGTGGCGATTCGCAATGGGGTATTTCAAGCCCTGGTGATTGCGATATTTTTTGAGTTTTTGAAAAAGATTGTTTAAGGCGCGATCGCTAAAATAGAATAGTTGTTTTTCATTTGGACAGGCTCGCTCCACTAGGGGCGGGTTCTTTCTTGACTATCCGCACATAGCCTGTAGTTGCTCCAGGGCTTGCTTGGCACGACGGGCGATCGCTCGGCCGCTACAGCCCACTTTTGCAGCAGCCTCACGGTGGGATAACTCTTGGAGATGGATAAACGCGATCGCCTCTCTCCGCTCTGGCTCCAGCTTCTCCAGCAACAGATTGAGTTCTAGCTTGGGGTCAGCAGGCGATCGCCAATCGGGTATCAAATCCTCTAAGGTGTCGCCATTCTCGGATAGACGCATATCCAAGGCCATCAAGCTTCTATTGCGCTTGAACAACTGGAACTCTTGCCACTCCTGCGGGGATAGCCCCAAGCGCTTTCGGACGGCTTCATTGGTGGCGATCGCGCCTAACTCTCTCCGCACTCTGTTTTCAGTGGCGATCATGTAGTGCCACCGTCGGTTAGCTCGAATCAGATTGCCTCTGTCTCGCAGGTAATGATTGATTTCGCCTCGGATGTAGGGCACCGCAAACGAGCTTAATTTATATCCTGCCGACAGTTCAAAGCGATCGATCGCCTGTAGCAAGCCCAGACATCCAACCTGCTCCAAGTCCTCATAGGGGTGCCCGCTTTTCTCATGGAGCTCATGAGCATACTTGCGGACCAGTCCAATATTTTGAAGAACAAGACGATCGCGGGCTTGCTTGCTGCCTGTTCGGGCATACTCAGCCAAGAGGGTGGCGTTATCCACGCTGGGGGGCTGATAAACCACCCTCGCCCCAATTGAAACCAGCATATCAGGGATTCTTAGCACCAATTGCCCACGGACTTTTTGCCGCTTGCGGTTCTTGGGTTTTGGGGATTTGCGAAACTTGAGGCGCGATCGCCTCTAGTGTCACTGTAGTAGTACTGGGCTGAATGTTTCCGGTCTCTGGGTCTATGGCGGTCGCATCGGAGATAATAGGGAAGGTGAGAGTGCAGTTACGGTTGGCATAGAGAGCAGGGAAGCCAAGCGCTGCGGGGGTGCCAAAGTCAATATTGGGCATGAGTTTAGTGGTAAGCCTGTTTTAGTTGTAGCAAAAGGAGCGATCGCCCATGAATAGATGCAAACTAAATCAAGAATTGCCTTACGAATGGGAATACGAATTTGAGATTCGTGAATAAAATGCTAAAAACCTGTAAAAACACAGACCGTTTGGCCGGATGGAGTGATAACACCAAGCATCCTTGTCAATGTCAAATTTGCAGGGAGCATCGAGACCAGTGGCAAATCTTGGCTCAGGCAATTGAACGACAAAACGAGGAATTTAGGCAGTTAGGCGGAAAAACTGCACCAAATATCTTAGACGACTATTTGTAACCTTTAGAGTGCTCGTCCCTGGCAGGACGGGCTTTATTTTTGGGATTAAGCGGTGACGGTCTCTCGCAGTAAGCTCAATCCTGCCTGCAATCGCTGACTCACCCAATTAGTCGATCGCCCTAACGCTGCCGCTACATGCTTTTTAGGCTTCTCCTCCACGTAGATGGCGTAGAAGATAGCCCGATCGCTCGGCTCTAGTTTGTCCAGTAGTTGCCACACACTCTGCTCTGGTTGCTCGGTAGCCGCGATCGCCTCACCTAAAGAGATTCGACCATCGCCATCAGACACCGGGAGATCGAGAGATACTACGCCAGTGTTGCGCTTGGCTTCCTTCAATTCCTTGATTTGGCTTACCTCTACGTCCATGCGCTCGGCTACTTCCCGATCTAGTGGCGATCGCCCTAACTCTTGTTGCAAGGCATGTCTCACTCGTTGCTCTCGCGGCGCTAGCTCATAAAGAGTCCTAGGTGTTTTAATGCTGTTGCCCTTATCTCGCAGGTACTGGGAGATGCGACCACGGATATAGGGCATGGCAAAGGTAGAAAATTGGGTACCCTCGTCAACGTTGAATCTTGCGATCGCCCGCATTAGCCCATAGATGCCCTCTTGTAGTAAATCCTCATAAGGCTCACTAGTTTTCCTTGCGGCTTGATGAGTAACTTTGTGGACAAGCTTGAGATTTTGGGTAACGAGGCGATCGCTGATCCATTGCTGGGGATAATAGCGGTACATCTGCAACAGCTCTAGGTTACTGAACCGTTGATTTCGAGGGGGTGGAACCAATCGTGGATCAATCGGTAGGACTAGCTGTGGGCATTTATCTGGGGAACTGGAGAGATTGCGTCTCTCTGGTTCTCTTACAAATCTAAAGCAACATCCTCGGCACAAATAGCGCTGATGCCCCGCTGAATTCTTGCCTGCCCTCACGGTCTTTATGTGCTGGCAAGATGGGCAAATAGGCGCTACCCGAATCAAGGCTACTTCAAAGCCAAGCGGGACGGTCTTATTCATTTGGTGTAACGATTGTCAGGAACTTACCATCATCGTACACATAAAAACCGGGAAGCTAACAGGGGTAGGGGGATGGAGGCGTTAGGGGCGATCGCATCACTCCCTTAGCAGCCACGAATAAATATTCCTCAAGAGCTTGATGTTTTCGGACTTCCTTTCGTTTGGGATAAAGCCTAAATCTGGGGCGTTGTTGTCTGGGTAAAAAGCAATTCGTCCTTTGCCAACTGTTAGGGAGATTACGGCGGGGCTTCCGTCTAGTTCATGAGTGAAAGCAACTTGGCTGTTGGGCGGATAAGTGTTCCATGAGCCCGCAGCAAAACCATATCCGCTTGAAACTGTGCCCCATCGACCCGTAACAAAAGGATAGCTA
>DATNPE010000370.1:0-3479 GCA_036703355.1 Allocoleopsis sp.
CGTTCGTCACAATGATTAAGCAGCGGTTTAGACTGCTTGTTGTAATGCTTCCTCTGGGGAAGCGTTGAAGTCTGCGGCACTAGGCAGACGCTTTTTGGCTTCTTCGTCCAGCTTTTTCCGCACGGTTAGGTTGGCAATTCCGGTTGCTGGTAAGCCATAAGCTTGTTGAAAGGTCTTCATCGCTCGTAGCGTCAGAGGACCGTAGAATTCGCTGACAGGTAATTTGGCGTTCACCGTGAGGTTGAGGCTGTACTGAAGATTTTTAACGATCTGTCCAGCTTTAATTTCCGTGGCGGTATCTAGGCGGCCTGTCATTGGTAAGCCATATTGAGCTTGAAATTCACGCAATGCCGCTTGGGTGTAAAGATCCAGCGTGGCGTCGTAGTTACCGTTGATGCCGTTGGGGCCGAGGTTATATCCCAATCCGTCTAGGACTTCTTTGATTTGAGTGAGGGAGTAAGCCATGATGCAATTCCTGCTGCTGGTTTGTAAGGGCTTGATGATCTCAAGTTAGCGTTGGCAGCCGTGAGGTCACCTCCTACGGTGCGGTCATCCAACGGCATGAGCTTGGTTTACTCCAATTGGGCTGAGGAATCGCTAGCAGTCGAGGTGAAGTTTGTGGATCTCTAACGACATCAAGGGTATAAAAACACAGGCGATCGCCACTCAGTAAAAATTCTCAAGCACGACAATAAGCCGTATAAACAGGCTTGTTTGGAGTCCCCGGATCGCTTAAGAATATCTAAATCCAAGTTCGCGACTTCACACACGGTAAGAATGAATACACAGCCCGATGATCAGCCGCACGCTGGAAGCACGGATATTGCGATCGCTCAGCAGTTGAGTCAAGCGATCGCTCGGTATCAACGGTTTTCTAGTTCTTTGAGTCGTACGCTCGATTCACTGTTTAGTTTCTGTGAGTGGCAAATTGTGCCGCAGGAGCGAGGGGTGGCGCTGATTGTGACTTGTACGAGTAGCAATGTGCGATCGCAGGTTATTGGTAGTTTGCTGCCAATCTCGACTCGGCTACAAAGTTTGTTCGGCTGTTCTAAGATTCAGGTTTTGGGTGGGTGCTATCCGTTTGAGACGAGTACGGATCAGGTGATTCGCTATCACCGTTATTGGAAGCGTTACGATAAACGCTAATTCTTGCTGGGGTTGAATGCTTGGGTGAAGAACCGAGCCTTGGGGGCCAGCGCCCCCAACCCCCCGCTGAGGGACGGTTGCGTCCCTCAGGCTCCCTCCAAAAAAGCTTGTCAATTGGGGAGGGGTTATTGGGTGTTGTCGGGTTTGACGGTTGCGACTTTGGCTTTGACTTCTACGTCTTTAACACCCTGAACTTCTTTGGCAATGGAGGAGATTTGATCTAGCTCGGTTTGGGAGGTGACGGTGCCAGAGATGGTGACGATGCCTTCATCAGCATCAACTGCGAGTTGGCTAGAGGGTAGTCGCTGTTCTAAACGATTGCGGACTAAGCTCTCTACGTCGTTGTCGGCAATTTTGCTGTCATCGGCTCCAGCCTCGTTGCGTTGCTGTCGGGCTCGCTCGTCGGCTTTGATTTGAGCATCCCGGACGTTTTGGGTTGCGTCTCGTTGGGTGGTTTGGTTGGAGTCTGCTTCTGGAGCTTTGCCTACGTTCTCAGTGGAGTTAGGAGCGTCAGCGCTGGTTTTGGCGACATCGCTACAAGCGACGCCTCCTAATAAAAAGAAACCACTGAGTAGAAATGGTGTGAGTTTTTTCATGGATAGGTTCCTCCCTGCTCTGACTTCTAGAGAGATCAGAACTGTGGGTGATTGAAGGTGAGGAGTCAGTTGGTTGTTGGGGTTGCAGCTATATGCTGTCTAGTCTCCCCTAGATGGAACGATCGCCTAAGTTGCGGTTGTCTACGATGCTGATGTGATCGCTGGAAGGGTTAATGGCATCGTTGGTGTGAGCGGTTCTAGAGACATCAGTATTCGTTCTAGAAGCATTGGGGATGTCATACACGCCCCACTCTTGAATACCACCCCGCCTTAAAATCGATTCGGCACGGCTAATGTCGGCATCGGAGCCTTCAACCATGACTAGATAGTCACCGCGAGAAACGCGATCACTATAAATTCTGGCTCGATCTTCGGGAATTCCTAAACCAATCAAGGCTCCAATCAAACCACCTGCTACGGCTCCAATGGCTCCGCCGGAAAGAGCTGTGGCTAAGGCAGTAGCGGTGGCACCTGCAAGCATGACAGGGCCAATCCCTGGAATGGCGATCGCGCCTAGGCCGACGAGCAATCCTGTGATGGCTCCTAATGCACCCCCGGTGGCAGCTCCAGTGGCGGCCCCTTCGTCTGCTTTGTTGCCCTGAGCGCGATCATGAATATCTGCACCTGCGATCTGGTCGCCGCGATCGGCATCTTTGGCGACGATAGAAACACGGTCCATTGAGAAGCCTGCATCTCGAAGTTCGTTCAAGGCGCGTTCGGCTTCGTGACGGCTAGAAAACACGCCAACGGCTCGTTTGTCATATCCTAAAACCATATTTTCCTCCAAGGTTCTGAAGCGATATCCGGGGATACTGCTATGTGCATTTGGAATAAAACCAGAACTGGTCAGGGGACTTAAACTAGTTTTGTAGCCTCTGTTACCATCTTGGTTCTTTCCTCAACCGGGATCATCAATCTTGCGATGGAGCTTCCTGGAAGCACTATGGGCTTGACCTGGAGTGGCTGTGGCGCTTGAGGTTGGGCCTAAGGGTGAAGGTGGAAAACGCCGATCGCACGCTGATGTGCCTCTGTCGCTATAGATACTCCAAGCAAGATGTGGTTGCGGCTGAGATCTATCGAGCGGGTAAGCGAGAGCTGGAAGTTGGCATGGCCTGAGTGGCAGCTTGTGCAGGTGGAACGGCATAAATCCGCAATTCATGAATTTGCCAACGACTAAAAACGGCCTCAGCTTGGCGGATATCTGCTTCTGGACCTTCCACCATGACAAAGTATTCGCCTTGATGAATGCGATCGCGATAGACTTTGGCTTGGTCTTCGGGGATGCCATACCCGATTAAGGCTCCTAACAAGCCCCCTGCGGTAGCGCCTAAGACTCCGGTGGTGAGGGTGGTTGCCAAGGCAGTGGCCGCAGCCCCCAGAAAAGCGACGGGGCCAACGCCAGGGATGGCTGCTAGGGTGCCCAGACCAATCAGCAGTCCGACGACACCCCCAACGGTGCCCCCTGCGATCGCGCCGACTGTGGTTCCTTCTTGAGCTTTGTTGTCTGAAGCAGGGGTGGCTTGACCGTCTTTAGCAATGATAGAAACTTGGTTCATCGCAAAGTTGGAATCACGCAGTTCTTCTAAGGCTGCTTCTGCTTGAGCCCGGTTGGTGAAAACTCCCACGGCGCGCATTGGTGAGTTGAGGGTCATAAAACTTTCTCCTGATCTCTTTTTTATGGTTTGAAAAAACAAAATTTAAGGGAATATAGCAGTCCGCTTTGATACTTGAATGGGG
>DATNPE010000371.1:0-4260 GCA_036703355.1 Allocoleopsis sp.
CACCGGGCTTGATCGTGATGGCATCGTTTTGCACTTGGCGGATATTCGCTCCTTCCATCAAGGCCAGAAACTCATCGGCCGAAGCCAAGTCACAACTAGCACTATCTGCGGCTGCCGTCCGGTAGTGGGTGGGAATGATGACCTTTGGATTGAGAATTTGTACGGCTTGCTTGGCTTCCTGAGCGTTATAAGCTTTGGGGCCACCACCGACTGGAATCATCAGCACATCAGGTCGCCCCATCAGAATCTTCTGCTCAATCGAAATGGGGGCTGCGGCTCCACCCAAATGCAGCACATTGATGCCGCCTTGCTGCCAACGCCAAGCCACATTCGTACCAAACCGCCGTCCTCCTTTGCGATCGTGGTCAATACTAATGCCTTGCAGTT
Source organism: Allocoleopsis sp. (assembly GCA_036703355.1). Taxonomy (GTDB): domain Bacteria; phylum Cyanobacteriota; class Cyanobacteriia; order FACHB-46; family FACHB-46; genus Trichocoleus. The sequence continues at coordinate 388 of DATNPE010000371.1, forward strand.
GCAGCCCAGATACTTGATAAGCGCCTGGTTGATACAGCAATTTAGGATTGCCAGAGATTTCTTCTACGGCTCCTTCATCCAGCAGTTGGCTGCTGATCAGGACTAAATCGGCGCTGACATTGGGGCTGCGATAACCTGCGGTACAACCCAGCCGCCTGAAGGGATTAACGAGAACACGCTGACCGCTACCCGCCAACAAAAATGCGGTATGTCCCAGCCATTGAATCGACAAACCACTGCTAGTCTGAGCTTGATACGCCTCAAAGCCAGAAGCTAAACCCATACCGCCAGCAGCCAACAAACCTGCCCGCGCATAGCGCATGAACTGTCGCCGTTTCATAATTCTCCTCACGTTCCCCTGTGTTTGCATCCAATTCGCGTCAATCTGCTCCCGTAAACAGGCTACAGGATTTTTCGATGTTTATTGCTAGCTGCTAACAGCCAATCCCAAGCGCCAACGCTAATGGCTAACGGCTAATTGGCGATCGCCCACTGACAATAGAAAGTTTCGCAAGATCTGTTTACCCGACTGAGTCAGAATGCTCTCTGGATGAAACTGGACGCCTTCAATGTGAGGATAGTTCCGATGACGCACGCCCATGATGGTGCCATCATCCACCCAGGCCGTTACTTCTAAGACCTCTGGGCAAGTCTGCTGCTCAATCACCAAACTGTGGTAGCGAGTGGCGGTCAAGGGATTTTCTAACCCGCGAAACACACCTATCCCTTTGTGATGAACCTGGGAAGTTTTGCCATGCATCAGTTCGGGGGCGCGAACAATATTGCCACCGAAGACTTCACCAATGCTTTGATGACCTAAGCAGACTCCTAAGATGGGCAGGGTAGGCCCCAACTGGCGAATCAACTCTAGAGAAATGCCCGCGTCCTCTGGGCGACCTGGCCCTGGCGAAATCACCACGCCATCGGGCTGGAGCTGCTGCACTTGCTCTAGAGAAATTTTGTCGTTGCGATAGACCTGGACTTCTGCCGCGATCGGAAGTTCGGCACCCAGTTCGCCTAGGTATTGCACCAAGTTGTAGGTAAAACTGTCGTAGTTATCGATAACAAGAATCAAGGTTGACTCCTAGAAGCAAAAGACTAGGGACGTATCAGGCGATGGAGCCAGTAGTTTCCTCAAGCGAGAGCATGGAAAAGAGGTGATACCAAGCTAGCAAACTCGCTCGCTGGACAACTTGCTAACGGTCTTGCCCACTGGAAGATGTACTTTGCATCTCACCATACCTTAAATTCACTTGGGTTATACCTATGAAGTAGTGGGTTGGCCTGGTGTTGATGATTTGCAATTGCTGTTTGAAGCGACACATCGTTGTACTCAAGCTGAGGCTCGGCGCGATATCCAGGCTCCCCAAAACAAGCTGGAGAAAAACCGAAGCGGTTGGGTAAAACCTGTGTCTCGGAGCAGCAGCGCAACCGCCTCCTCAGAGTGGGGCGGATCAGCTCCTTGGAGAATTTTATTGAGTTTACTCTTCACTTCGTCGGGAGAAGCGCCTTTCATGCGCCAACGCTCTGCCCAAGCTGCGAGCAAAAGCGGTTGACTTGCATAAGCATAATGATTGCCAGCCAAAATGAGAGGAGCTTCAGGTTTCAGTCTGATGGCAATAGAACGTAAGATCGTTTGCTTTGCAGCGTCGCCTGGTAAATGATGCAGCACACCGATCAAGGTTGCGGCATCAAAACGTTCCTCAGGAGACAGGCCTTCGACATATCCTAGGTGTACTTGTGTGCGATCGCTCAGTCCCTGTTCGTGCAACTTGTTGACGGCAAGGTCGAGCATGGACTGCGAAGGATCGACAGCCGTAAATTGCCAATTAGGTTCTAGCTTTCCTGCGGTGACGATTTCCTGCGCCGTTCCACCAGCCCCTACGACTAATATTCTTGCCGTTGTGCCACTGCCAATCGAAGCAGCGAGCATACAGGCTGAAAGTTCGTGACACGCCTCATAGCCTGCAAGAGCAATGCGGCTTTGTTGTTCATACTCGCCAGCACGCACTGGATCGAACTTTTTTGCAGAGTCTGTCATGCTGCTATTTTAAGCTGCTCGCATCTACGCTGCTAATATTCCTGCTTTAGGTAAGCTAACTAATTGCTAGTTGGCATAACGAGTCCTAGCGCCAAGGGGTTAATCGATCGCTAGCGTAAAGCAGATTGCAATAAAGTCAGGAGTGGGGGGAGCAGCAGGGAACCTGCCACCAAAATGGCCGCGATCGCTGAAATCAGGACTGCTCCTGCCGCGCAGTCTTTGGCAATTTTAGCGAGTTCATGGTAGGACTGCTTCACAGTCAAGTCAACCACTGATTCCAAGGCAGTATTGAGTAGTTCCATCGCTAATACAGCCCCAATCGTCAAGCTAATGATGGAGATTTCCACCGCACTTAGCCGTAAGAAAACACCAAGGCTGATGGCTAGCGTGCCAACAATGACGTGAATTCTAAAGTTGCGTTGCGTGCGAAAGGCATAACTCAAGCCAGCCCAAGCATATCTGAAGCTAATCCACAAATTAGCAGCCACCCGCCAGGACAGTTCCCGATTTGGTTTAGTAATGGCCTTGTCACTTGCTTTATTAGAGGTCTGGGTTGAGAGATCTGGGGACATAGGCAGGGAGGCAAGGGGATTCGTTAAGTTCAGTTTCTTAGACCAACGATTTTAGATTCTATTTAGGGCCAAAACCCGAAAATACGGAATCTGACAGGTGAGCCTTAGAAACCTGGGCAATCGGCTCTCCTTTGGAGTAGCAGTCTATCCTGTTCTACGGTCAAAACCAACTACTTGCAACAGAGTTTCTTGCTGACTTAACATTCGCACTAAGCTATCGTCATCAGGATGGTCCCAGCCTAGAAGATGCAACAACCCGTGAGCCGCCAGCCAAGCCAGCTCGTAGGCAAGATCATGGCCTTGTTGCTCGGCCTGCCGCTGAGCGGTGTCCACAGAAATGACAATGTCTCCTAAATATAAAGGGAGCGATCGCATTTCCTCGGATTGGGGGCTGTCTACTTCGAGGGCGGCAAAAGCCAGCACATCCGTCGGTTTGTCGATCTGCCGATACTGGGCATTGAGCGTTTGGATTTCTGTATCGTCAGTCAGGCGTAAGCTCAGCTCGTAATTTTGATCCAGGGTTAGCGGAATTTGATCTTCATGCTCTACCTGGGTCAGTGCCTCCAACCACCCTTGAAACCAAGTTTCCCAAGTTTCCAGCGTAATCGGACCCGTCGCGATCGCCTCTGTGGCATCGAGTTCTACGAATTCAGGTTCCCCATCAGCTCCTTCCTGCTCAGGAGATGAATAGAAACAATCCTGAATGCTGACTTCAACTTGCACGCTTCAGTTTCTCCAGTAATTCCATCGGTTTATGACCCTTTTTTAGCGAGTGAGATACGCCAAGCCCACCAGAACTACCAACAATGCCACGGTGGTCAGGGTAAAGTGCCAGAGAGATTTGCCCCGCTTCCGCACCATGTTCCGCATGGCGAGCTTGACGTAACTCGGTGGCGGAGATGTTTCGGGAGTGGGTTCGGCGTTGTTCTGATTAGCGTCAGGGGTAGGGGTGATAGCTTCTGTCGATACAGGATCGGAATTCATAGCTTTCATGAATGTAATTTCTATGGAATTAGGGAAGTAGCTAGGTGAAATTAGGCTGATTGGCTCTCTACGAGTTGGTTATCTTGACGCAGACAAGCTTGAATGAAAAGGTCCAACTCTCCATTCATCACATCGGCGATCGCGGTGGTTTCCACGCCAGTGCGTAAATCTTTCACCAGCTGGTAGGGGTGAAAGACGTAGTTGCGGATTTGGTTGCCCCAAGCCGCTTCCACCATGTCGCCACGAATATCAGCGATTTCCTTGGCCCGTTGCTCT
>DATNPE010000372.1:0-8693 GCA_036703355.1 Allocoleopsis sp.
AATTGAGAAAACCTATGGATAGAACTGATTCTGACCCATCTGCAATGCAAGCTGTCGTTGCTGATCCGTCAGGCATGGCAACTTCTACCTCAGTTGTAGCAGCGGCAAACCCTCTGCTTGGAGCTTCGCTGGTAGAGCTTACCGAGTGGGTGAAGCAACAGCAACAGCCTGCTTATCGAGGCCAGCAACTACACCAATGGATTTACCAAAAAGGGGTGCGATCGCTTGAGGAAATCTCAGTGTTACCCAAGCAATGGCGTTCCACTGTCGCTGATACCCCTGTGGGACGCTCGACTTTACATTATCGAGCTGCGGCCCCTGATGGTACGGTTAAGTTCTTGCTACGGCTGGCGGATGGGCAAATTATTGAAACGGTAGGTATCCCCACCGAAAAGCGCCTGACCGTTTGTGTTTCTTCGCAAGTGGGCTGCCCAATGGCCTGCGACTTCTGTGCCACAGGTAAAGGTGGCTTCCTCCGCAACCTGGAGCGGCACGAAATTGTCGATCAAGTTTTGACGGTGCAAGAAGACTTTCAGCAGCGGGTGAGCAATATTGTGTTCATGGGTATGGGCGAGCCTCTGCTCAATGTGGATAACGTTCTGGGCGCTTTGCGATCGCTCAATGAGGATGTGGGCATTGGCAAGCGAGCGATGACGATCTCAACCGTGGGCATTCCGGGGCGGATTCGGCGTTTAGCGGCTCATCAGTTGCAGGCGACTTTAGCCGTGAGCCTACATGCCTCGAATCAAATGGTTCGAGAGCAACTCATTCCCAGTGCCAGACAGTATCCGCTGCAAGATTTGTTGGCAGAATGCCGCGAGTATGTGCAACTAACTGGGCGAAGAGTGACGTTTGAGTACATTTTGTTGGGTGGCTTAAACGACTGCCCTGAACATGCGCTAGAACTGGCAGAACATCTACGCGGATTCCAAAGCCACGTGAATTTAATTCCCTACAACCCCATTAGTGAGGTTGATTATCAACGCCCTAGTCCCCAGCGGATTCAAGCATTTCTCAACCACTTGAAACAGCATCGTATTGCTGCGAGTGTACGGCGATCGCGTGGTTTGGAAGCAGATGCGGCTTGTGGTCAGTTGCGAGCCAAAAAAATGGGAGCGATCGCTTAAAATCACTCCCACGAGGTGCTGCAATCACTAATTTGAATGATGGCTTTAATAACGGGCATAGATGCCAGGAGCATAAGCTTCGATCACTTTGCCCGTGACATTGCAAGTAATCATTAAATAGTCGCAAGTTTGGCATTGAGTCCGAGTTAAATGGTCATCTGAGAGATGATGACGTTCGGCGTGACTACCACAGTTAGGGCATCGAACAACTTGTAAGGCTTCTAGAATACGCATTTTAAAACTCTCGCAGCTAGCTCAACAGTTTAGGGAGGATGAAGGAAGGATTTAGGAATTGAATTCGTGATTCTAAAATCTTCGAAACAAAATGTATCGAAACTCACTAAATTAATCAGGAATTAAAAGTGAGGAAGTCATCGTCTCCTGACTCTTCTATTATGTTGGTATTTATGTGGATCGGCAATCAAGCTTTAGTTAGATTTTAGATTTTAAAAATGGGGATCGCCTACACAGAGAGCGATCCCCAAAGTCCTACTATTAGCTGAAAGCTTGATTGATTCGAGTCTGTGAGGTACTAATTTTTAGCGAGATGACAAAGTTTGCTAAGTTATTTTCAAGAATTTTGATGGGACTTTACTTATAGTTGTAAATTTTCTTAATGATTTGCTGAGTACTAAATAAGATCTTAATTGAAGAAAAACAAAGACTGCTGTGACTAAAGCTACAAAATCTTGCTCAATCAACTTCGATGGGTTGCGTTACTGACAAAGAAAGTTAGATGTGTGACCTAATTCCTTTCGATAGAAATAAAGTTTGATTTTTATGAATCTTTGTTAGTCAGCCTAAATGTTTAACCTCTAAATTCCAAGATTTGGAGGCAGAACTAAAGAGTATGGGTACTTCAGGTCGTTCCTAACCTTAAAGCGATCGCGTCAGGTTGATCTACTATCAATCATTAAAACTAAATTAAGAACTGGGATCAGCCTCAAGAGAGATTTAGGCTAGGGGATGAAAATAGTCGTAGATTTTTTGAGCTAACTGAGGACCGATGCCAGGAACGCGAGTGAGTTGTTCTGGGGTGGCTGCTCGAATGTAATCGACAGAACGGAAAGTAGCTAACAGTTCCTTTTGGCGGTGATGCCCCAGTCCAGGGATATCTTCTAAGCAAGAGCGGCGCATGCGATCGCTGCGTTGTTGGCGGTGGAAACTGACGGCAAAACGGTGAGCTTCATCTCGCAGACGGCGCAACAGTTGAACTCCAGGCTGATCTGCCTCGGTAGTTAATGGTAGAGACTCTCCTGGCAGAAAAATCTCTTCGCGCTTTTTGGCTAAGCTAACTACCCGCAACTCTTCGAGTAAATTCAGCTCCCGCAGCACACTCACAACCGCTGAGAGCTGCCCTTTACCGCCGTCAATCATGACTAGATCAGGCCAATCTGGATTGCCGACTCGTGGCAACTGGGGGTCAGCAGCATATTTACGAAAGCGACGACGAATCACTTCCGCCATGCTGGCAAAGTCATCGGAGTGACCAGACATGACAGTCGGATTTTTGATTTTGTAGTGCCGATAATGTTGCTTTGCGGGCAAGCCGTCTACAAACACCACTTGAGACGCGACCGCATCTGAGCCTTGAATATGGGAGATGTCATAGCCTTCAATGCGTCGAGGCATATCGGGTAGATCGAGCACTTCAGCCAAATCCAACATCGCTTGGGCATTGCGATCGGCAAAGCGTTGCGTCCGAGCCAGTTCGTACTCGGCGTTGCGCTCCACCATTTCGATGAGCTCTGCTTTGGTTTGGCGTTGCGGTGCGACGATCGTCACCTTGCGGCCTCTGCGATCGCTCAAGAATTCGGCCAGCATTTCACCTTCGGGTAGTTCGTGCTGTACCAAAATTTCTGCGGGAATCTCAACCGCATCAACGGTCTGGTAGTGTTCTTCCAGCACTCGTTCCAGAATGGCTCCGGGTTCTCCAGATTGAGCATCCGCAACAAAGCCCAAGCGCCCAACCAAGCGCCCTGCCCGAATTTGAAACAGTTGAATGCAGGCATGTTGCTCATCAGCGGCGAGGGCGATCGCATCCCGTGAAATTGTGTCATCGGGCAAAGCAACTTTTTGCTCAGCCCCCAGAGATTTCAGGCCGTTGATTTGGTCGCGCAGCCGTGCCGCTTGCTCAAAATTCAACGTTTCGGCAGCTTGCTCCATTTGCGTGGTTAAAGTGTCCACTAGCTCCCCGGTACGACCTTGAAACACCATCGCCACCTTTTGCACGGTTTTGCGGTAGTCTTCGCCAGAAATTAGTTGCTGGCAAACACCGGGACAACGACCAATATCGTAATTTAGGCAAGGCCGATCCTTAAATAGGGGTTGGGGCCGCTGCCGTAAGGGAAAAATCCGCTTGACGATGTGTAGCGTGCTACGAAGTAAATGAGTATCGACATAGGGACCATAAAACCGATCCTTCTCATTGCCGAGGCGGCGCTTACGAGTAATAAAGATGCGAGGGTAATCTTCTGACCAAGTAATGCAGAGATAAGGATATTTTTTGTCATCTTTGAGCAGCACATTAAAATGCGGTTGGTGCTGCTTAATTAAGTTGGCTTCTAGCGCTAATGCTTCGGCTTCTGTGTCGGTGACAATAAACTCAATTTCGGCGATCTGCCGCACCATCAGCGCAATGCGAGGGCTGAGTGCCTGTAAATCGCGAAAGTAGGAGCGTACCCGCGATCGCAATTTCTTCGACTTACCAATATAAAGAATGCGATCGCTCGCATCCCGCATGTAGTAGACTCCTGGTTCTGGCGGAATCTCCTTAAGGCGGGCTTCAAGACGTTCAGGTTCTTTGAGGAGTGGCAGAACTTTAGAAGATAGGGTCACAAGCGGAACTAGAAGATAAACGAACTGGGAATTATAGAAACAGTAAGAGCAAGAGGACTATATTCTCCAAACAGTAGCCGTCTGTTGAGGTCCAACCTCAATTTGTGGAGCATCGGCTGATTGTCCTATCTCTCTAATTTTAGCGATTACCTGCATAGCCCTGCCCTCAATCTCTTTTTGTAATCGGTAGGAATCAGCATTAGAGCGCACGCAGCCACTGAAAATCTTAGGCGAATCAGGGGATTTACCCTCTTCTCCGTAATGCTTATGATCGTAAATGTATCTATTAAAACCACCTATTAAGTAGTAAGAGTATGGAAATTGAGGAGTTTGAGGCTCAAACTCGTAATGCAATCGATAAAATCTTGAATCAGTTGCAAACGGCTACTCTACTCATTGCCGAGCTAGAATGCCAAATTTCCGAAGCGGGTGCTTCAGTACAAACCTTGAGCCAATTGGTTGAAACTTTTGTGATCGAGCAAAGAGCTAAATGACAAAAAGCGAATGAGTTTGGGATCACCAAAAAAACTATGAAGCAGAGTAGCTCAATTCGTCGTGAATGGCTTGTTTCAGTTGATTGAGGTTGACAGGTTTGACTAAGTACCGACGTGCCCCCAAACTCAATGCCCGTCGCTGATCTGATTGAAAGGCAAACGCTGAAACTACAATCACAGGGACTCGTAGCCCTTCGGCGCGTTGTTGCAGTTCCTCTAAAAGTGCGTAGCCATCAATATCGGGAAGTTTGAGATCTAAAAGGACAATATGCGGCTGAAATTGAGCGATCGCCGCAAAAAAACCTGCTCCTTCTGCCAAGCTCAGGACATTGTAACCACAGTAGTTGAGGTAGTCACTCAGTAGCTGCCGATTGGATTCGTTATCCTCAATCAACAAGATGCGGGTGTTGCCTTGGCCTGAGTCATCTGCATCACTACTCATCTCTATCTTCCTTCTGTACGAGGCCAGCCTCAATCTGGAAATCAAATTCTGGTTAAATCGGTTACATCTGATTTCGCAGCTTATAGTATCTGTCCTCACCAATTAAAGCAAGGCTCTGTATTATTCACCACAATAGGTTTAGAGAGTCCTGTTGAGGATCGCTGACCCAACCCAGAAAAATCAACCCTCACGCTACCAAATAAATAAGGGAGCGATCGCCCCCTTACGTTGATGCTAACTCACCTCCTAAACTAGGCTGAGGTTTGTTTAGTAGACTTTTGCCTCGCAGCCCATAGGCCGCCCAGCCCTAATAAACCGAGTGCGACTGAAGGCTCAGGAACGGGTTCAGGAGGTCGTTCACCTTGGAGAGTGACTTCGTAGTTACCTGTATGAGAGTTGGTGCCATCTTTGGAAACTAAGCCAGAGCTGGTAGCACTGTAGCTGTACAGATACTGGCTAGCTTGTCCGTTGTAACTGACCTTGACCAGTTCACTGGCTTGAATGGTTCCTGGCAGTCCTAGTAGGGGAGCAGCATTCAGATGCCCTGCTAAACCAATTTGGATCAATCCAGTTTGGTCGTTTTGGTTGACATACGAAAGGTTAGGGTCGCTAAACCTTTGTAATCCACCCGCGAGAAGGAAAGCACTAAATTTAGTGGAATCAGGTGTGGCTCCGTACTGGGTTAAAGTTGTGTTGAACCAGTTGGTCGCTAAGTTAGCAGAATTGTAGAGCAAAGCGATCGCTGCGGCTTTCTGGTTAGCAGTGGCACCAGAACTGAGGACGGTGCGGAGGTTATTGACGGTAGTTGCTCCTAGCCAATCTACAGCTGTTAAGCTACTGAGGCTAATTTCTTTGCCGTTAAGTTGACCGCTGAGAGTCTTAAATTCGCTGTAACCCAAGAAATCGTTGAAAGCACTCAAGCGTTGGGCTAGCGTTGCGTTAGTGCTGGGGTAAAGAGAGCCTGTTTCACTATTAGAAAATAGCTCGACGTTGCCACCAGGAGCACTACCATTGCCATCTAGAGCGGCTTGGACGTTGTTAGTTGGGTCCACCACTGTTTGCCCATTGACCACCGTGTAGGTGAGAAAGGAGGCGTTACCTGTCACGGTGGCATTGACGAGAGATGCAGCCGATGCAGGAACACTCGCGATCGCGCTGATACCTGCGAATACAGAGGCTCCAACGAAGAGGCACTTGATACTCTTCACCATATAGTTCTGCTTGAGTATTTTTGCTACTGAATCAACGCCTAGTCTAGAAAATTAGACTACTCAAATAGGTAAAGTTGGCTTAGAGTTTGCCTTCGCTTGGATAAAGACTTGTCTAGTTTTTGGTGATTGTCTAATCTCGCACGACAGTAAAAATACAGAGTACTTGTAATCTTGCTGAGTCGCGTTGTTAATTTGATGTCAGTCGTTCGGCACCAGTCAGACTGAAGTTGAGCAGGAATGAACCTCTAGGATTGGCTCTAGCAGGCTGGGTCGCGTCACGTTGCGATCGCTAGCCGTTAATGCGTACTCAAAAAATTAGCGATTCGAGCTACAGCAGTTGCCAAAATGGCTGGCTCATGAACTAAGGCGAAGCGCACGTAACCTTCACCCGACTTGCCAAAACCTGCTCCGGGAGAAGCTGCAACTCCAGTTGCCTCTACCATTTTTGTGCAGAATTCCATGGAGTTTTGGCTCCAAGGTTCTGGCAATTTTGCCCAAACATACATTGTGGCAGTGGGGGTTGGCACTGACCAACCAATCCGATTGAGCGCTGTGACAAAGGCATCCCGCCGTTGCCGAAATACTTCAACCGTGGCTTGCACACTCTCCTGCGGCCCTGTGAGAGCAGCGATCGCCCCGTTCAAAATGCCTCTGTACTGGTTGAAGTCTACAGCAGCTTTGATTTGCCGCAAGGCTCGAATTAGCTCGGCATTGCCGATCGCATAACCGATGCGAAAGCCACCCATGTTATAGGACTTGGAAAGGGTAAAAAACTCAATAGAAACGCTCTTATCCGGGTCTGCTTGTAGTACGGAAGGTAGAGCTGTGTGATCGAATACTAAATCGGCGTAGGGAAAATCGTGAACTAAAACCAGATTGTGTTGCTGGCAGAAAGCAACTGCTTCTTGAAAGAAAGAGAGCGGCGCGATCGCGGCAGTGGGGTTGTGAGGATAGCTCAAAACCATCATGCGAGATTGCGCTAACACAGGAGCGGGAATGTCTGCAAAAACAGGTAAGAAATTATTTTCAGCAAGTAGGGGCATGGGATAGATCTGCCCACTGGCCAAGTAGACTCCACCGACATGAGACGGGTAGCCCGGATCTAGTAGAAGTGCAAAATCTCCAGGATTCAGCACTGCTAGAGGGAGGTGGGCAGTCCCTTCCTGGGAACCAATTAACGGTAAAACTTCAGTTTCGGGGTCAACGGCAACACCAAACTTCTGCTCGTACCAATGTGCTGCGGCTTGGCGAAAGGCTTGAGTGCCATGAAATAACAAATAGCCGTGGGTGCTGGGGTCTGCGAGGGAATCAGCGATCGCGGCCAAAACATGGTCAGCCGCAGGTAAGTCAGAAGAGCCAAGCGACAAATCGATCAAGTCTCGGCCTGCTGCTCTGGCTCTAGCTTTCGCCTGATCCATATCAGCAAACACATTAGATTGAAGAGGAGATAGACGCTTGGCAAATTGCATAATGACTTCGCTCTCAGCGATTGGAATCAATGTTGCTCGGCTCTCCAGCTCAGTTAGACCTGCAACAATGGCTGGGAAACCCTAGTCTAGCGGCTGAGAGCAGCTGATCATCTTGCTCAAATCTATTTAGGCAGGTGAGTCTCGATCAACTCAATCAGCTTTTGTTTGCCGATCGCGCCCTCGTTCTGAGCCACCACTTCCCCATCCTTGAGAAAGATCAAAGCTGGTACTCCCTGAACCTGATACTTTGCAACTGTTTCAGGATTGGGGTCTACTTCCATTTTGACAACTTTTAGGCGATCGCTGTAATGCGCTGCAGCCCACTCCATCAGAGGAGCTGTGAGTCGGCAAGGACCACACCAAGGAGCCCAAAAGTAGATAACAACAAGTTGGCTGGTGGGTTCAAGAGCGGTTGTGGTGAACTCGGCATCCGAGATGGTAATTACACTGCCAGTCATGACGTTTCGATTCTAATAATTGCTTAATATTTTAAAACGATGCTGACTGGTTAAGAATCAACTCATAAATTCTTGGCACAACGATCAAATTCTTTTCCCTGCCCCCTAATTCCCCCAGTTCTGGGGGACTTTGAGCAGTTTCCCCCCAGAATTGGGGGGCTAGGGGGCGTGGTTCGGAGTCCTTTCGTTGTATAAACCCACCCTGACTTTCCTCCAAAGAAGTAGCTGAGGGCTAGGTCTAGTGAAGATACACAGTAAAGTATTGATACTATTGCAACTCATCAAGCTGCTGTTTCAGTCTTTCCAATTCATCATCAACTACTGATGAGCCTTGTGATGTATCAGTTTGAGGAGATGCAGTTAAAGTCTTCTGATTGGGAGCACCACCGCTGAGCAATTGAGATTTCATTAAAGCGAGTTCATCATCGACATCGCCAGACTCTAACTGCGCGAACTGGCTCTCTAAGTTGGCGCCTGCTAACTCGGCTACGGCTTGAGAGCGAGCTTCCATTTGTAGTACTTTGTCTTCCATGCGTTCAAAAGCACCCATTGCACTACTGGTGCTCATGTTGCCAATTACATTTTGCAGTTGCTCATTAGCTTTTGCCGCAACAGCACGAGCTTTGAGCATGTCTTTCTTGGTTTTCGCTTCGG
>DATNPE010000373.1:0-2578 GCA_036703355.1 Allocoleopsis sp.
CTTGGCCTGTGACCAATGCCAGGGTCTCGGTAGGGAAGGCCGCAACAACTTTTCCGGGAACTGGCTTGTACTGGATGGCGGTGGCTTGGGGTTTAGCTTTGGCCTTGGCTTTCACCCGTAGACCTGCCTCATCTACACCCACACCTACAACCAAGGACTCTACCTGGTCGAGCTGTTGCATGCTTTGTGGCGGGATTTGCGCGGCTTGAGGGCTATTGGCAATTAGTTGTTTGACCGAGGTGCCGTAGTTCGGCAAATAAATTTGGGCGATCGGATTTTCCACATCCACACCTGTCGCCATTAGTTGAGCGGCTCCAGATTTATCGGCAAAGGAAGGCGCACCTTTGAAGGTATCCACTGCCTGCTCGATCGTGGTTTTCTTATCGGCGAGAACGAGGCGATCGTTGAGAACGGCGCTGTAAATCGTGCTTTTCGGCTGATCCTTGGAAGTAGTTGCTGAGATTTTGATGCCTTTATAGTCGCTTTCTTGGGTGGTCACCCCCGGTTGAGACTTGGCTTGATTGGCGAAGGCCAAAGCCCGAACTTTGTCTTTGATGCCCACCACCAGCAGTGTATCCGACTGTTGAGTTTTGCCAGAGGGGCTAGGCATCACAGCTACCATGACACTGCCGACCCAAGGTTTGAGGTCTTTGTCATAGTTGATTTGGCTGCCTTTGAGCATAGAGGCTTGCAAACTTTGTACGCCTTGGCCGATCAGCTTTTGAGCTTCCGGTGTACCAAACTGTTGCAGTTGCGACCAACCTTTGGCATCACTAGAGATAAAAGTGGCCATCAGCGCCTCATCAGGCACCACTTCAGCACTAGCCGCAGGACTGGATGAATCAGCAGTTGGACCCCCTTTCAAGAACCAATAAGCCGCACCTCCACCCACAACCGCAACTGCAACGATTGGCAATAAGACTTTTTTGAAATTAGACATGGAAACAAAGTTCTCCTAGAACCGTGGAATTTTAAGCATCAATTTCAATCGGGGCGAAAGCGAAGACAAAAATTCAAGTTGGGCTTGAGATTAGACACACAATTCTTCGGCTTGATTCCAGTGTTCCCTGCCACAATGGATCAAAGATTGGGCCTTTCTTTAAGAAATTCTTGTGACTAACAATACGGTTGAGGCGATTTTGCACCGCGCCCTAGCAGGCGACGATATTTCTCCCGAAGCAGGTGTGACGCTACTCCAACAAACGGAGCCAAGCGCGATCGCTGCCATCCGAGCAGCGGCAGACCAATTGCGCCAGCAACAAGCAGGCGACACCGTGACTTATGTAATCAATCGCAATATCAACTTCACAAATATTTGTGAGCAGCACTGTAGCTTCTGTGCTTTCCGTCGCGATGCAGGCGATGAGGACGCTTACTGGCTGGATGCCGCCCAAATCTTAGAAAAAGCTACAGATGCGGTGCAACGAGGAGCCACTGAGATTTGTATGCAAGGGGGCTTGAACCCGGAAGCCAAGCTGAATGGTAGTTCCCTCGCCTACTATTGCCGAGTGGTAGAAGCGATCGCTCAAGAGTTCCCTCAATTGCATTTACATGCTTTTTCGCCTCAAGAGGTGCAGTTTATTGCTCGCCAAGACAATTTAAGTTACGCCGAGGTCATTAGTGCTCTGCAAGCAGCAGGGGTTGGCTCGATGCCAGGAACAGCGGCAGAAGTGCTCGATGACGAAGTACGGCGGGTTCTCTGCCCCGAAAAGATTGACAGCGCCACCTGGTTAGAAATTGTCGCTACAGCTCACCGCTTGGGTATGCCAACAACCAGCACCATGCTTTCCGGGCACATCGAAACGCCAGAACAACAGATCAAGCACTTGGATCTGCTGCGATCGCTCCAGCAATCTGCTCAAGCACGAGGCGATCGCGGCATCACGGAGTTTATTCTGTTGCCATTTGTGGGTCAGGAAGCTCCGAAACCCTTACGGCGGCGGGTGGGACGCGATCAACCGATTCTGGCTGATGCTTTGCTGCTGATGGCGGTGGCTCGCATCTACTTAGGTCGGTGGATTCCTAACCACCAACCCAGTTGGGTCAAACTCGGCTTAGCAGGCGCAACCGAGGCTCTAACTTGGGGCTGCAACGACATCGGCGGCACTTTGATGGAAGAACACATCACCACTATGGCAGGAGCAGTTGGGGGCACCTGTATGGAAGTTGATACGCTACAAGCTGCGATTAGCTCTCTAGGTCGTCCTTATCAGCAGCGAGATACCTTGTATAACGCGATCGCCACTCCAGCTCTAGCAACTTCCTAAACCAATACTAGATTGTGCTGTTCATCTGATGAATTACTAAACCGCAGAACAATCTTGATGTCCAGCAAGTATTTGGTCATTACTCGTATAGGTTGCCACGGTCAAAAGCTTCATCTGGAAGGCTTAAGTATGTCTCCGGAAGTTCTGCAACCCATGCTCGAAAATCTTCAGCCCGCTCAGCAGGAGTAGCACGTTGCCAGAACGCACCTCGATCATCGAGCCGAGACTGAAGTAAGTTAACGGTTTTGGTTTGCTTTAGTGAGATAGAAGTCGTCAAAAGTTGCAATGCAACTGCTTCTACTGAAAGCCCT
>DATNPE010000374.1:0-12271 GCA_036703355.1 Allocoleopsis sp.
GAATCCTGCAAATACCAGCATCGTGATAATTTCTTGCAAAACTTTTAGCTGGGGCAGACTAAAGTAACTGGCACCAATGCGGTTGGCGGGCACTTGGAAACAGTACTCAAAAAAAGCGATCGCCCAACTCACCACTATGGCTGTCCAAAGCGGAGCAGCCGCCAAATTCTTTAAATGACCATACCAAGCAAAGGTCATGAAAATGTTGGAGATCAGTAGAAAAATGATTGGCTTCAGCATGGTTAATCAGGGTCAGTACCGTTATCTAGACACGCGGTTTCTAACCCATATTGTTCAGCAAGAAAGGATTTTGTGGACGATGCAGTGGCCTAATTCTTCTGGTCGTCTCCCGAACTGCTTACAGACAGATCACGCCACAAAGCAATACCACCCAGTAGCCCAGTCACATTAGGCACGATTTTGACATTGGCAGGTAGGTCAAAGGCGATTTTGTCTGCATTGCCGCCACCGATGTAGAGCGCATCGTAGTTAAATAGATGCTCCAAAGACGCGATCGCCTTCTCTAAGCGACGGTTCCACTTTTTCTTACCCACGCGATCGAGCGCTTCTCGGCCCAACTGCTGCTCGTAGGTTTCTTCGTTGCGGAACTCATGGTGGCCCATTTCCAAATTGGGTACGAGTTGGCCGTTAACAAACAGTGCTGAGCCAAAGCCAGTCCCTAGCGTGATCACGAGTTCCGCCCCTTTCCCTGCGATCGCCCCCATGCCTTGCATATCGGCATCATTGGCAACTCGCACAGGTTTATTCAGCCGCTGAGACAGACCAGTTGCTAAATCAAACCCAATCCAGCTAGGGTCCAGATTCACTGCCGTTGCCGTCACCCCATTCCGTACCACGCCAGGAAACCCTACAGAAACGCGATCGAACTCCCCTTGGCTCTCGGTCAATTGGGCGATCGCCGCTATGATCGCCTCTGGTAGCGGAGGTTGGGGAGTCTCTACTCTGGCTCGTTGGGTGAGGGAATTCCCTGTCTCGTCCAACACCATGACCTTGACACCACTACCACCAATGTCAACTGCTAGCGTTCGCATCGACTTCCCCTTTTTGATGCAGTCATATTCCGCCAGTTTAGTGAATCTCTAGCCGCGATCGCTCTATCTCAAGAAACTTTCCGGATCATGCTCAGGCAGTTCCGAAAGAAGGAATGGTAGATGCACCCTGATTGTGACCCCTGGCTACGGCTAGGGGTTTTTTGTGACTTTTGGGTCATACAGAAATGGGAAATACCCAATCTTGATACTTGGGATCGCGATTTTCTGTAATTGCTGTTAGCTTTTCTCTGAGTTTGTCGGTGATGGGTCTCTCTGGCGATAAGTGATAGTTCTCGACTCGCTTCACGGGCGTCACTTTAGCTGCCGTACCACTGAGAAATACTTCATCGGCTGCAAACAATTCTGACTTGTCCACCGATCGCTCAATTACTTCAATCCCTAAATCACGGGCGATCGTCAAGATGCTATCTCTGGTGATGCCTTCGAGGATATCTTGGTCAAATCCTGGGGTGATAATTTTGCCATTTCTCACCACAAAGATATTCATACCTGAAGCTTCGCTAACCTTGCCTTGCGAGTTCATCAAAATCGCTTCATCAAAGCCCGATTCTACCGCCTCCGTTTTTGCCAAAGAAGAAGTAATGTAAGCTCCGCTAATCTTGCCTCGCAGCGGTAAGCTACGGTCTTCTTGACGATACCAAGAGCTAATGCGGCAGCTTACGCCTTCGGGAGACAAATAATCCCCTAACTCTAAGCCGTAAACAAAGAAATCTTTTTCAATATTGTGCAGTCTAGGAGCAATCCCTAAGTCAGAAGTATAAACAAACGGACGAATATAAAAAGAAGTGGTCGGCCTATTTTTTTTAACAAAATCAACTAGAATTTGCTGGATTTTGTCTGCTGGCAAATCGTAATGCAGAAACTTGGCGCTATTACTTAATCGCTTGCAATGAGCATCTAAGCGGAACAACAAGAACTGCTGATCATTCTGAGGATCAGGGATGCCTCTCAGGCCACCAAACGCACCAGTTCCGTAATGTAGGGCGTGAGTTGCGATCGAAAGGTTGGCTTCACCAAAAGGCACGAACTGGTTTTTAAAGTAAGCGATGGGCAGAAAGTTATGCATAAACCTGAGGAGCGCACTTTATAGAAAAGCCATTATACTATTCTGGCTTTCCGGATTTTTATGCTTTTACCCCTTTAGCTCGCTGAGGCGGTGTTGATTGAAGGCTCTTTCCCATAGTCGTTGGCTGCATCCCTGTTTGCTGTTGGGATGGATCTTGCTCGGTGCCGCACTGCGCTTTAACCACTTGGCGGCTAAGGCATTGTGGACCGATGAATTTTCCACATTGGTCTTCAGCTTGGGGAATAGCTTTCGCACCGTTCCTCTCGATCAAGTCATTAGTATCCGGAGCCTTCTAGCGCCCCTACAACTTGACCCCACGGCAGGGGTTGATGATGTGTTGCAGAATCTCATGAATGAGAGCACCCATCCGCCCCTGTATTTTGCCCTAGCGCATTTGTGGACGCAGCTCTTTCCGCCAGAGAACGGCTTGGTGTCGATTTGGGTGGGGCGATCGCTGCCTGCTTTATTGGGAGTTGTTTCTATTCCCGCCATGTTTGGCTTGGGTTGGCTGGCCTTTCGTTCTCGCTTAGCTGGACAATTGGCAGCTATGATCATGGCTGTGTCTCCCTACGGTCTGTTTCTAGCCCAAGAAGCTCGACACTACACCCTCTCGATTTTGTGGGTGATTGCATCACTCAGTTGCTTTATCGTTGCGACTTACTCTCTCCGCGATCGCCAACGTTTACCGATTTGGCTCGGCTTGGTTTGGGTTGTAGTGAATAGTTTGGGGATTGCCACCCACTATTTTTTCAGCCTGACACTCTTTGCTGAAGCCTTTGTCCTGATTGGGCAAGCCATTCGCCAAAACCGTCAAGATCCGGGGGCTGGGTGGCGTCCTCATTGGCGACGCATCTACGCTGTGGCTGTGGGCACGATGGTTGGGGGTCTGATTTGGCTACCAGCATTGCAATCGGTTTATGGCAGTGACCTCACCGAGTGGATTGAAACCAGCGATCGCTGGAATCTCATGGCTTGGATTGGCCCGATTTTTCAAGCCTTGGCTGCCTGGATTACCATGCTGTCGCTCCTGCCTGTGGAATCTGAGCAGCTACCGATTGTGATTGGCTCGGTGGTCGTGATGCTGGCTTACTTCATTTGGGCCATTCCCCTCTTAGTGCGGGGGCTAAAAGCACAATGGCAGAGTTTGGCAGCGGGTTCAGGGGTGCAAGTTTTAGCGGGGTTTGTGCTAGGGGCGATCGCGCTTATCTTTACCATTACTTACGGCTTAGGCACGGATCTCACCCGTGGGGCTCGCTACAACTTTATGTACTTTCCAGCAGTCATGGCTCTGGTTGGTGCCAGTTTAGCAGCTGTTTGGAACTCGGCTTCTACCCCAGATCATCCCTCCACTCCACAGCGCACCTGGCTATCTTTCAAGCAATATGGCAAACCAGCCATCCTGGTCGTGCTGTTGATGGGAGTTTTGAGTGGCCTGACCGTCACCAATAACTTGGGTTATCGCAAATATTACCGTCCCGATCTGTTGGCTCCCACGATTCGAGCTACCTCTCAAGTGCCAACCCTGATTGCCACAACCCACAATACCCATGTCCAAACGGGAGAACTGATGGGACTAGCCTGGGAATTCTGGCACGATCGCGTATCAGATACCTCAGCCAATGGCTCACCGCAGTTTTTGCTGGCGCACCAGACTTGCAACCCGAAGCAAACCATCTGCCAACAATCAGCCCAAGTTCTCCAGCAAAACCTAACGACTCTCCCCCGCCCCTTCGATTTGTGGCTGGTGAATTTCTACACTAATCCAGAACCAGGGTTGAGCAGTGCTCTACAAACTGAGGGTTGTGCGGCTGATCCCAAAATTGATTCTGGCGTACACGGCTACAGCTATCAGCTCTACCATTGCTTGCGGTAGCACGATTATTCTTGCCTTAAGGTTTCGGGAGTGCCGACAGGAGACAAACCTGCGATCGCCCGCAAATTTTGGCAACGCACCAGTTCCGTAAAACTCAACTGGAGACGACCTTCAATTCGAGCGACTGCTTCGATCGCTTCCGCCAGGTGACGCGCCGCATCTGCTTCGGTGTAGCCTCGCCGTAGAGCTACCCGAATCGCCGCCTCATCCGTTTCTAGTTCTCGCTGCGAACTTTGAGTCGATCGCCAAATTTGGGTACCCGCGATCGCTGCTAGTCCTCCTGCCATCAACAGCCCTACCGCGTCTCCCTGCACCGCTTCCACACCCGCTCCCACTACGCCAACCGCAATCAAACCCCGATAGAGGTCTGGTTTGAACCACTTGATACCAATCAACCAGCTCACCGCTCGCAATAGCGTCAAATCCCGTTGTGGGCGCGACAATTGGCTCCACAGGTCAAAGTTGATGAAGACGGGGCGATTGGGTGACCAAGGCAATGGATAGGAGTAGTCAATCACCCGCGATTGTTCCGGTTTGTTCACAATGCGGCAGAGCATCCGCCCGGAGGCAGGCATGATATCTAAGAGGCGGCGAACTTCGGGGTCAGGATTCATCATTTCCCGATTTTACAAGCAATAGCTTGAGCGATCGCGCCTCTGAACCATTAGGAACGAGGAGAAGGAGATGGAGAGGGGGTGCCTCTGTTGGCTGGATTAGTGCCCCTGGGTGCAGTCGTGGGTGGAGTGGTTGCAGTTGGTGCAGTTTGAGGTGCAGCCTGAATTGGACTAGCTGTAGGAGCAGCAGGGGAAGGGGTTGCAGCAGGACTCACCGTAGGGGATGCCGTTGGCGCGGTGGTTGCACCGGGACTGCTCGGAGCTACCGTCGTCGCTGGGTTGCTGGGGGAAGCGGTAGGTGAGGCACCGGGCGTGACGGCTGGTGCAATCTGAGCGGGAGGTTGGTCACCCAGAATGCTGGTATTACCTTCCTGGTAAAAGACACCTGCCACTGCTCCAATCATCATGGTCGCCAGAGTGCCGACAAATAACGCTTTCCAACCGAGTTCCGAAATATCCTTGCGGCGAGACGGAATCAGGGCGATCGTACCTCCCACAAAAATTCCTACAGAAGCCAAGTGAGCGAAGCCAGAGAGGGCGTAGCTGATAATCAAAACGGCGCGATCGCTAATCACCCTTTCTGCCCCAGGCAACGCGGCGGCGGTCGCTAAAGCTTGATAGGGAGGAATGGCGGTTTCGAGAAGTCTACGGCCAATGATTACCGAGGATTGCCAAAGTTCGTTCCAATCTAGAGAGACCCCAGTTAAAAATGTCAGGGGTAAGAACAGTGCTCCTTCAATATTTGCTAAGGTGACGACACCGAAAAATTGCCCCACGGGACCAGGAATCGCGGCCAATGCTGCAAAAATTTGGTTAATCAGGGAGACCAAACCTAAGATCAAGATCAGCACTGCTGCGATCGCCACTGCCATCTTGACCCCATCCAAGGCTCCGACGATCGCCGCATCCATTGGGCTGACTCGCTCGATCGGCTCTCCGCCTACGGTTTCATGCTTGGGTGCACCCTCAAAATCCGATTCGACCACGGCTGCTTCTTGAGGTGTAGTGGCTTTTGACTCCACCGGGATGCCACCTGCCGTTAAAGGCACTTCCGTTTCTGGGACTAAGATCTTGGACAGGACAAAACAAGCAGGAATGGCAATAATCGAGGCCGAAACGAGATGCCCCAGAATGTTGGGGAAGACAGGGCGCAGGAAGCTGACGTAGATCGCCAAGGTCGAGGAAGCAGCCGTACCAAAACAGCAAGACAAAATGGCACAGAGTTCACTACGGGTCATTTTGGGCAGGTAGGGCTTCACCACGATCGCCGCTTCAATGCCCACAAAAATATTGGCCGCTCCGCTCAGGGCTTCTGCCCCGCTCAAGCGCATCACCGCATAGAAGACCTTAGCAAAAACATTGGTAATAAATTGAATTACCCCAATGTTGTAGAGCAAAGCCATCAAGCCAGAGAAAAAGATGACGGTAGGCAAGGCCCGAAAAGCAAAGATATAGCCTAAATTGACATCAGCAGGTCGATTGGGCAGAGGCACCAGGTTTTTACCAAAGACAAAGTTGGCACCCGTATCCGCCGCCAGAAACACACCATCTAGCAAACTACTAAATCCTTGCAGAGCCGCTCTAGTAAGTGGGAATAGAAACACCAAGGCTCCAAGGACAAGCTGCAACAAAATGCCTGCTATGACCACTCGCCAGGGAAAAACTCGCAGGCTACGGTTCTCAGAGAATAGCCAAGCGACCCCACAGAGACCAAAAATGCCAAGAAAAGAAAGGAAATTTAGGTAACTCATAGGCTTAGTTCGTCTGCTGATGGTGGCTGAGAGTGCAGATTCGTCAATCCAGTTCAAACCCAACCCTGTAGGCCAGAAATATCACAATCCACTGACAAAGTTGCCCAGAAGGCAATAAAAAATAGCACTTCGGTTCTAGTGAACCCCTAAGCCAGCCGATCAGGACCAGAATTTTTTAAAACCTTAAGGTTTACCATAGGCGAGCGAACAAATTTAGTCGGTTATGGCAAACACCTCCGCGATCGCGCTAAGAATAAACAGTTAATCTCAGCAACCCTCGGCATGGACGCTTTCGATCCCATCGCGCCTGACTGGACTCAATCTGCCACGCACGCCCATGAGTTTCATTGTCCCCAGTGTCAGGCACCTAGCCTAGAAGCCCGACAAGTCTGGATCAACCGCCGATCGCCTGTGTTTATTGAAAACTACCGCCGCAAATGGCAGGAGTTTTATCAGTGTCAATGCGGTCGTGTCTGGTGGGCCTGGAGTAGCGATCGCCCCCCTTCCAAGCTTGGCGATCGCGAGTTACCCCAGCAGGATTTGCCAGATTTTTGGTGATTGAGTGGAGCTAGGCTATGACCGCAGTGATTGCTCTGGAGAATGAATTTGGCCTACAGCTACTCGTGGCAAACGGTGCTTGAATCCGCAGAGAATTTCCCAAGAAATCGTGCCTAATGTGGTGGCCCAGTCATCAGCGGTAATGCGATCGCGGCCATCTTCACCCAAGAGCGTCACCACTTCCCCAGCCTCCAAATTGGGAATATCCGTCACATCAATCATCAGTTGGTCCATCGTCACCGCTCCCAACTGCCGCACCCGTCGCCCCCGAATCAGTCCAGTCAGTTGGTTGGATAAATTTCGGGGCACTCCGTCGGCATAACCAATGCCCACCACTGCAATGGTCATTTCTCGGTCTGCAACAAATTTATGGCTGTAGCTCACGCCCGTTCCCGGCTGAATCGTTTTAACTTGGGTGATCCGTGCCTTAACTTGCAGAGCTGGCTTCAGGTCTACCACACTTTGTAGATGGGGCGCAGGATAGAGACCATACATCGCCAAGCCCACCCGCACTAAGTCGTAATGCAAGTTCGCGTCAGTCAGGGTGGCCGCCGAGTTCGCTAGATGCAGTCGAGGTAATCTCAGACCTGTGGCTTGTAGTTGCGCGATCGCCGTTTCAAACCGTTCTTGTTGCAACCGCATGATGGTGGGGTCAGGGCTATCGGCAGTCGCCAAATGCGAGTAAATGCTGGCGATTTTTAAGTGGGGCAAGCGTTCTACTAATTGCACAAAGGCGATCGCCTGCTGCCACGGTGTACCCAAGCGGGACATACCTGTATCCAGTTTGATGTGGACAGGTAAGGGTTGAGGTTGGGACATGGCACTCAGAGTTTCTGAGAACACCAGTGCTTGCTTGGGGCTACCTAGGGTCGGTTGCAGTTGCCAGTGGGCGATCGCTCGGATTTGCTCTGGGCTGTAAGTTGCTCCCAAGACCAAAATGGGTGCTTCGATGCCTGCCTCTCGCAGGGCAATTCCCTCAGGGATCGTGGCAACCCCTAGCCAAGTCGCGCCATGCTGCAACACGGTCTCCGCCACCGTCACAGCCCCGTGACCGTAGGCATCTGCTTTTACTACTGCCATCAAGGCTGTTTGAGGCGCTAGCAACCCCTTAATCTGCCGAATGTTGTGGGCCAAGGCACTCAAATCTACTTCGACCCAAGCTCGCTCACACAACGGTTCTCTGGGCACTTCCCGTCGCGGGGATGCAACGCTCGGATTTGGCTCCCAGCTCAACATAGTCCTTCCCTCCTTCCACTCACACCACTTCAGCGCTCATACTTTGAGCCCATCGTCTCAACTCAGACTTAATCGCACCGTAGCGTTTTAGCCTACCGTCTTGGCACCCTTCTAGAGTTAGGAGTCAAGACGAGTTAATAAAATTTACCAGCAGTGTAACCAGGGAGCAGGATTGTCACAAGTTTGTGTGAACCATCCAGAGATCGGCAGCGAGATTTTGTAAAAGTCAAACAAGATAACTTTAATCAGAGAGCCTGGTTAAAGAAGCTATGAACAAATTCAGCATTTTTACTGAGACAAAGCCGCAATTCAGGATATTGATCTAGAGATAGAGGTAAACATACGATGAGATTCTTCGGGCTGGTGTGGGGAGGCAAGCGAAATCATGGTTGAGTTGAGAGCTGCCGCCGGATGGTATCACACACTACTATGCCTGGAGCGGAGAAAAATCTGATGCAGGAGCCAAGATTGCCGAATTCTGCGGAGGGGATTCGATGAAACTGCGCCAGAGAACTTTACTGCTGATGAGTGTGGCTTGGCTGGGCTTGGTCGGAGTCCTCTACACCACTTCCTCCACCATTTTGCTGGGTAGTTTCGCCAAGCTCGAAGCAGAAGATACCCAACGCAACGTGCAGCGAGTCAGCGATGCCTTTGCAGAAGAAGTTGACAAGCTAAACTTCACGGTTCACGACTGGGCCGAGTGGGACGATACCTACCAATTTGTGCAGGACGGTAACAGTACCTACCTCGAAACCAACCTCAACACGGCCACGATCGCTCGACTCAAAATTAACCTGATGCTCTACGCTCAGTCTTCAGGTAAAACAGTTTTTGGCAAAAGTTTTGATTCTAAAAAGCAGCAACTGACCGCCATTCCGCCTAGCATTCAAGCTTACCTCGCTACTCAGCCCACCCTGTTGCAACCGCCTAGCGCCACCAACAAGCTAGCAGGGGTGGTGCTATTGCCAGAAGGCCCAATGTTAATCGCTTCCAGCTTGATTCTGACGGGGGAAGGCAAAGGGCCTGCCCAAGGCACCCTCCTGATGGGGCGTTATTTGGACAGTGCTACGGTTCAGCGTCTCGCGAGCATTACCCACCTGTCACTTTCAGCTCACCGCATTGATGATCCACAACTTCCTGCCGATCTAGCGACTGCCAGAACCAATCTCATTGCTCCAAATTTATCTGAGAAGGGCGATCGCGTTTTTGTTCAGCCTCTAAACCGGGAGGCGATCGCGGGCTATACCGTGGTCAACGACCTCAACGGCAAACCAGCGGTGCTCTTACGGGTAGAGCTACCCAGGCGAATTTACCAACAAGGGCAAGCCAGCCAACGTTATCTACTTATCGCCTTGCTGGTGATTGGGCTAGGGTTTGGTATTGGTACGCTGCTACTCCTAGAGCGAATGGTGCTGCGGCGACTCGCCCACCTCATGACGGAAGTCAGCAAAATTAGCTCCTCTGGCGATTTCTCGCTGCGAGTTGGGTCTTTTGGTGCCGATGAGTTGGCTAGCTTAGGGTCTGCAATTAACCAAATGCTAGAAGCCTTGAGCAAGTCCCAGCGACAACTCCGTCAAAGCCAGGAAAGCTATCGGCTAGTGGTCGATAACATCAAAGAAGTAATTTTTCAGATTGATGGGGTAGGCATTTGGCAGTTTCTCAATCCTGCCTGGAGTCGAACCGCTGGATTTGCTGTAGAAGAAAGTCTAGGTCAGCATTTTCTCAGCTACATTCACCCAGAAGACCGTCCCTACCATCGGCAGCAATTTCAGCGCTTGATGACCCAGCAGGCTACGGACTATCGAGCTGAAGTGCGGTTGCTAACCAAAGACGGCAAACTTTGCTGGATGGAACTCGAAGCCCAAGCCACCTTAGATGCCAAAGACCGAGTTGTCGGACTCTCAGGCACCCTCTACGACATCACCAAGCGCAAACAAGCAGCGATCGCCGTGCAATTGTTGCAAGATGTCACCCAAGCCATTAGTGAGGCAGAAGATTTTGCCACAGCTCTCAAAGTCGCGCTCACCAAGGTATGTGAAGCCACCGACTGGGACTATGGAGAAGCCTGGATTTTCTCCTCCGAGCGAGGCGCATTGGAGCTGAGTCCCGCTTGGTTCAGCAACTCTACCACGATGCGAGACTTCCGCCGCCTCAGTGAAGCGTTCACCTTTCCCTTAGGCGCAGGTCTACCGGGGCGAGTGTGGCTCTCAAAGCAACCAGAGTGGATTCAGGATGTTTCTCAGGAAGCTTATCAGCACTTTTTGCGGGTCCATATAGCCCTGGAGGTGGGTCTTAAAGCAGGCTTCGGCGTGCCGATCAGCGCTGAAGGTGAGGTGCTAGCCATTCTGGTCTTCTTTATGTTTGAAGCCCGCGAAGAAGACCGAGCTATGGTCGAACTGGTCTCCGCCGTTGCCACTCAACTGGGTGCGGTGCTGCAACGCAAGCGGGCCGAAGAAGCATTGCGGTTGGCAGAAGAAAAATATCGCAGCATCTTTGAAAACTCCTTAGAAGGCATTTTTCAAACGGCACCCAGTGGCAATTACCTCAGTGCTAATCCAGCGCTAGCGAGAATTTACGGCTACGACAGCCCGGAGGATTTGATTGCCAACCTCACCAGCGCCCAACAGATCTATGTCGAACCCGATCGCCGCACCGAATTTATTTTGGCTTTAGAGCAAGAGGGAGTCGTGTCCCGGTTTGAATCGGAAGTGCATCGGCGCGACGGTAGCCAAATCTGGATTTCTGAAACTGCCAGAGCGGTAAGGGATGCCAAGGGCAAACTCCTCTACTACGAAGGCACCGTGGCCGACATCACCGATCGCAAGCGGTTTGAATCAGCGTTGCGTTTGCAGCAAGCCAAAGCCGAAGAATTGTTGCTCAACATTCTGCCCCCGTCGATCGCGGAGAAATTGAAACAAAACGCTGGAGCGATCGCGGACAGTTTCCCAGAAGTGACGGTGCTCTTTGCCGATATTGTTAACTTTACCCAGCTTGCGGCCCGCATTTCTCCCACAGAACTGGTTAACCTGCTCAACCAAATTTTCTCTGCCTTCGATCGCCTCGCTGAACGTCACGGCTTGGAGAAAATTAAAACCATTGGCGACGCTTATATGGCGGTAGGGGGCGTGCCGCTGCCTCGCCAAGACCACGCAGAAGCGATCGCGGAAATGGCCCTGGATATGCAAATCGCGATCGCCCAACTGAATTTAGAGCAGCACGAAGTCTTCCCCATTCGCATTGGCATCAACACCGGGCCAGTCGTGGCAGGCGTGATTGGCATCAAGAAGTTTATTTATGACCTTTGGGGCGATACCGTCAACATCGCCAGTCGGATGGAGTCAGAAGGGTTGGCAGGCTGCATTCAAGTCACAGCCAGCACTTACCAGCGCCTCCAAGATAAATACTTGTTTATTGAGCGGGGTGAAATTCCCATTAAAGGCAGGGGTGAGATGCGAACTTATCTTTTGGTAGGCAGAAAACCTGCCGTGGAAATTGAGGCGGCCTAAGTCTTGCTTGATCCCCTCTAGAGGCGGCAGAGCAGATGTGAGCTGTGTTACCATCTGTGAAAATATTCACTCTGTCAACCCATCAATGAGCAAGGTTCTGGTGCTAAACGCCTCCTTCGAACCACTCAACATTACGAGCTGGCGACGGGCGATCGTTTTACTTCTCAAAGGCAAAGCAGAACAAGTAGAACACAACGGCAAATGTGTCTACTCCGATTTTCCCCTACCGACGGTGATTCGGCTGCGGCATTATGTCCGGGTTCCCTACAAGGAAATTCCCCTCACCCGACGAAATATCCTCCATCGAGATAGTCACTCTTGTCAATACTGCGGTTACAGTGGCGACGACCTGACCCTCGACCATGTGATTCCGCGATCGCGAGGCGGCGATGATAGCTGGGAAAACATCGTCACGGCTTGTGTCCGCTGTAATGTCAAAAAAGGTAACCGTACCCCGAAAGAAGCCAACATGCCTCTAGACAATCCACCGCGCAAACCCCATAGTGGCCTCTACTTTGAAGTCACCAAGCACGTCAAAAACGGCGGGCATCAAGAATGGCGCAAATATGTGATTGGTATTTAACCCCGTGTTGA
>DATNPE010000375.1:0-11681 GCA_036703355.1 Allocoleopsis sp.
GCTAATCGGTTTACTGCTAAGTCAAGAGCCTCTTGACCCACAACCGACGAGTTTGTTGGCTCAGGTTGAAACAATAGAAGTGTTAGCTACTGCTCCGAAAGGATTCCTACAGACATCAGGAGCCAGTGCAACCGCTAACCCAATTGCCATTGAATTAAGTTTCCCAGAATCATTAAAACGGCAGCAGCATGCCAAAATTCAGCGGCTTGTGAAAACGCTTGAGTAATAAGCTGTTGCGCCTATAATCTTGGTCAGGGCCGCTACAAAGTGGATTGAATCGAATTCAGATCTTGTCACCCTAGTGGATGGCGATATTGTTGATCTGATGACCCCTGAGCAATGATCAATTACCAATTACCAATGACCTCTGTTTTGCCAAACCTTCACAAGGGCTTTACCTGTTTTATGATAAAAGGTTGCTAGAATTGGGGAGAACAAGTAAACTGCTTATTCATCTACCATCAGGCTATATTTTTTTGCTTCCAGAGGATGCATTACCGCTCTTCAGTTTCGCCAAAAACTTCTGAAAAATCGAGACTCCAGAGATTTACAGGTGAATATTTACCCCTCAAACTTTTGTTACTGCAAGTTTGACGGTTTACTAGAAAAGCACTTTTTCCGCCTTAACTCGTTCAACATCTGAGCCGAGAATAAGACAGTCACCAGATCCCCTCCAGGCACCATCAATTATTGAGGCATAAAGAAAGGGGATGCAGCTACTCTCTGATTGAGATTTGCTCTTCCATGAAAGTCCGCTCTTCATGGATTACCAATGAGAACAAGATTCAAGCTTTTTGACTCGTTGGTTAGAGCTGCAAATCGGAGTTTTTTTGTTGGACTATACTAGCAAAGAATCGGGGGTATTAGCTAAGCGTGGGAGCATCCAAATTCGGCAAATATACCTGGCATAAAAAATCCGGACAGATGCAACTTTTATCAGTAATTAATTCAGTAAGGCCTAGCGAAGCTCGGCAAAACTTAGATTCCTAAATCTGACGCTATTGCCTTATTTATTGGGGCTTTTACAACGAAATTCAACTCTTCTAGTTTCAACAATTGGATGAGACCCAGGTAGATACAAATGAACACCATTTCTATGGCTAGCTACAGATCTTCCCAAAGGCTAAACCCGCTCTCCTTATTAGCACAATTATCTAGTCGTCAGGCCAATGGTTGTTTACAAGTATCTAGTGGCTCGGTTTCTTGGTCAATCTATCTAGAACAGGGAAAACTGATCTATGCCTCAGATTCCGTTGAACCCTTTGAGCGGCTTGACCGTCACTTGCGTCGCCTCAGTCGTCAAATTCCTACCCTTGTCAGTGCCGTTCGGGTTCAGGTTCGCCTGATATTTGAATCAGAATTAGAGAGCCAGTCAAGTCAAAATCCTGATTATCAAGCAATTTGCTGGTTAGTAAATCAACAGTATCTAAACTCGGTTCAGGCAGCAGCTCTAATTGAAGAATTGGCTGAAGAGGTGATTGGATCACTTCTCGCGGTGAAAGAAGGAACCTACCAATTAATCGAGCAAGACCAATTTGAAGAACTGCCTAAGTTTTGTCGAATCGATCTAAGAACAATCGTTGAACGCTGTTACGAACAGTTGCGTCGTCAGCCGTCTTCAGAATCAACGAGCGTAACTTCCGAGCCTCGCCCTAATTCTTTAGGTCAAAATAGCGCTCCGAAAAAACTCGATGTCGTTCAACCTACTCCCCAAAAAACCAGCACCAACTCCCCGGTTAACAACGGTAATACTTCTGGAATCAATCAAACCAAACCGACCACAAAAAGCACGTACACCATTGCTTGCATTGATGATAGCCCAACGGTTTTAAATGCCATCAACTCCTTCTTGGATGACAAAAGCTTCTCCGTTGTCATGATTAACGATCCGGTGAGAGCGTTAATGCAAGTTGTCCGAATAAAGCCTGACCTGATTTTGCTTGACGTTGAGATGCCAAACTTAGATGGCTATGAACTATGTTCTCTTTTGCGAAAGCATCCGCTTTTCAAGACTACCCCGATCATCATGGTGACGGGACATACAGGGTTTCTAGACCGCGCCAAGGCAAAACTGGTCAAGTCATCGGGCTACTTGACAAAGCCTTTTAACCAATCCGAGTTACTAAAGATGGTGTTTAAACACTTATCTTAATTTAGCCTTACCCGGAAAAAAATTGGTCATCTATGTTAATCAATCGTGAGGCGAATTCGCTATGAACACAGCTTTAATGAGTACCATTTTGATTGTAGAAGATACCCTCTCAGAACTGGAGTTAATGAGTCATTACCTGAGAGAAAGTGGTTATAACGTCATCAATGCAATTGGTGCTAAAGAAGCCCTCAATAAGGTTGCTGAGCAAAGACCAGATGTCATCATTACCGATGTCGTCATGCCGGGAATGAGTGGGTTTGAGTTGTGTCGCCGCATCAAGACTGACCCCAAGACCGAAAAGATACCGATTGTCATTTGTTCGTCTAAAGACCAGGAGATCGATCGCCTCTGGGGGATGAAACAAGGGGCAGATGCCTACATAACCAAACCCTTTACCCGCGAGCAAATTCTTCGTGCGATCAAATCGGTCGCCGTTTGAGTCAATGAATACTTCCGCACTTGCCCTCATCCCTCACCAACCCCAGACAAAAAAAAATCTGGGGGATACTTATCTTAAGTTTCAGCTAAGTCAACAAACCCCTACTGCTTTATCAATGAGTCAGGCGCAGGAAGTTGTCGTCTTGCCGATTGGGCGTCTGACGCCAATGCCGAATATGCCCCCCTATGTCATGGGATTGATGAATCGGCGATCGAAAGTGCTGTGGGTGGTTGACCTAGCGAGGATGTTGGGCTTACCTTTCATCGAAACGAATGTTCAGCATCACGACGTAGTAATTATCCGCAATGAGTCAGCGTCTTTAGGCGTCATTGTCCAGTCCGTTGAAGGTGTAGTGCGCCTAACGCCTTCTAGCATTCAATCCCCACTTGGACATGTGTCAGGAAGTCTGGTTCCCTATTTACGCGGCTGTGTTTTGCAAGAGCAAGAAATTTTATTAGTACTGGATGCCGAGGCGATTATGCGCTCGCCCCTTTTACAGAACGCTAATCGCTTTTAAGACGCTCCAACCGCTCTATATAGCTACTTCTTCTCAAGAGTTGCCAATTTATTATCACTTTACGGTGCTTGTTTCATGGTTAAACAATTCAATACAACCAGCAATGGTGATAACCAAATTCCAGATAATATCAACTCCAATGGCGCAAGTTACTCTCTTGCTGGTCGCACCGCCGACCCTTACTCGGTGATGGATGTGGCAACGGGGCCGCCAGCGATTGTTCTTCCCGACCAAGGCACCCCGCCCTCTTCGCCGCGGGTGGGCAGCACCCGACAGCGGCAAAGCTCCTCCCTACGCACTCAGTTATTGATGGCAATTCTCCCAGGGGTGCTGGTTCCCCTGGGAATTGCCAGTGTTTGTAGCTCTATCATTGCTTCCAGGAGTGCCGAACAGCAAGCTGAGCAGTTCCTGGAGACTCGCACCCAACTGGCCAGCGATGTTTCTCGTCAATTGCTCTCAGATGCGGCAAAAATCCCAGGCGTTGTGGCAACTAATCCCCTGGTAATTGACGCGGCTCGCTCTGCTGCCAAAGCCGCTGAAGCTTCAGGCCTCCCGACTCGACCGATTGACCAGGCTGAACAGGCTTTTTCTGCCACTAAGGTACTCAAGCTCAACCAGGCACTCAACGATTATTTGAAAAGAACTACAGAAACGGGAAAGTTTGCAGAGATATTTTTCACCGATAAGCATGGGTTCAACGTGGCTTACAGCCACCCCACATCTGACTTTGTCCAGCGCGATGAAGCTTGGTGGCAACGAGGCAAAACGGAAGACAAGCAGGTCGCTCTTCCTCAACTTGATGAATCCTCGAACACCGTTGGTATTGATATATCCCAGGCGATCGCCGATCCCGCCTCAGGCGAATTCCTGGGTGTCGTTAAAGCGGTGCTGCCCGCCGCCAGCTTCAATTTTGTATTAGATACCATAGCAGAGACGAAAATCAAGAACTCTGAACAATTGCAGATTCTAGCCTTTGGAGACGATGGCAAAGCTGTGGTTATCAAGACCCTCACGGCTTCAGGAGCCTCTGCCACCCAGGACGTGCAGGGGAGTGAAGCCGTTGTGCAAAAGGCAGCGGCTTTGGTTAAAAGCTCCCAAGCACAGGCAGCTAAGAGTGAGCTTGCAGCGAGCGATGGCGCGACAACAGGGCCGCTAAAGGGGCTGCCCATTACTGTCAGCCAAGCTAGCGAGATCCAAGAAGGGGGCACCTTGTCTACCGAATTTGTCCATGAGGGTAGACGTTACGCCGTCGCTACGATCCTTAATACGAACTGGGCGGTTGTTAGTTCTATTGACACGGCTGAAATCGGCGCGGCTGCTAGGACGGCAGCGCTCGGCTATAGTTTGCTTTTCCTGGCCCTTGGAGGAGTGACGGCGGCAGTTATTTGGCTTTTAGGCCGTCGGTTATCGGTTCCTCTGAATCAGTTGGCTGGTGCCGCCCTTGAGGTTGCCGCAGGAAATCTGGATGTCTATGCTGAACCGCTTGGTTCTGCCGAAACCCAGACGCTGGCTCAAAGCTTTAATAACGTGGTGGTTCGGATCAAAGACCTCCTGCAGCAACAAGCCGCCCAAACCGAGCGAGCGCAGTTATTTGCAGACATTGCCACCTACTCGGCAAAAGAAGAAGACCGAGCCTATGCCTTCGACCTGATCGTTAAAGCTGCCAAGAAAAAGCTTAACGTGGATCGGGTCGTGGTCTATGGCTTTGAGCCTGACTATAGCGGCAGCATTGTTGCCGAAGCCGTAGATCCCGGTTGGCCTCGGGCTTTGGCAGACCGAATCACCGACCCCTGTATTCCGGGAAAACTCCTAGAAGAGTACAGAAAAGGGCGGATTGTGCCCACCAGCGATGTCCATGCCACCAATTATTCCCCAGCGCACATGCAGTTGTTGGACCGGCTCTCTGTCAAGGCCAACTTAGTCGTGCCCATCGTCGGTGGCGAAACCCTCGTTGGCTTGCTGGTTGCCCATCAGTGTTCTGGAACGCGGGTGTGGCAGCAGTCGGAAATAAATTTCCTCAAGCAGTTAGCCACTCAAGTTGGACTAAGTCTAGCCGGTGTGAGTCTCGCTGCCCAGAAAGCCGCCGAAGCCGAGCGTGCTCTAGCACTCAATGAAATTACCTCTCGCATCCGGGAATCGCTCAAAGTCGAAGACATCTACAATGCCGCACTGACAGGCATCCGAGAAACCCTGAAAACAGACCGAGCGGTGGTCTATCTCTTTGACGAAAACTGGCAAGGCACCATCGTGGCGGAATCGGTGGGGCGCGGCTGGCCGAAAGCCCTGGGGGCGAACATTGCTGACCCCTGTTTTGCGGAGCAATATGTTGAAAAGTACAAGCGCGGTCGAGTCAAAGCGGTTGAGAACATTTACGACGCGGGCTTAACCAAGTGTTACCTGGGTCAACTGGAACCCTTCAAAGTCAAAGCGAATTTGGTGGCCCCAATCTTAGCCGACGGCAAGTTACTCGGGCTGCTGGTGACCCATCAGTGTTCGAGTACCAGGCCCTGGCAGGAGTCGGAAATCACCTTCTTCAAACAGGTGGCGACTCAAGTTGGCTTTGCTCTCGACCAAGCGGCCCTCCTCGAGCAGCGAGAACAAGCCCGCATTGCGGCTGAAGTGGTCTCCCAAGAGCAACGTCTCCAAAAAGAAGCACTCCAGCTCCAGCTTTTAGAACTGCTTTCTGATGTGGAAGGGGCAGCCCGAGGCGACCTCACAGTACGGGCTGATGTGACCACTGGGGAAATTGGCACGGTTGCTGACTTCTTCAATGCGGTGATTGAGAGTCTGCGGGGAATTGTTACCCAAGTGAAAACAGCCGCGACTCAGGTCAACGCTTCCCTGGGAGAAAACGAAGAGGCAATCCGTCAACTTTCTCTGGATGCACTCAAACAGGCGGAGGAGACGACCCACGCCCTGGATTCGGTCCTTGAAATGACCCGTTCGATTCAAGAGGTGGCAGAGAACGCTAGAGCTGCCGCAGCCGTGGCTCGCACGGCATCAGCGACCGCCGAAGCGGGCGGGTTAGCAATGGACCGCTCGGTGCAAAATATCCTCAAGTTAAGAGAAACGGTGGCTGAAACCGCGAAAAAGGTCAAGCGCCTGGGTGAATCGTCTCAGCAGATTTCCAAGGTGGTTTCTTTGATTAACCAAATCGCCTTGCAAACGAACTTGTTGGCAATCAACGCCGGGATTGAGGCGGCACGGGCCGGTGAAGAAGGTCAGGGGTTTGCGGTGGTCGCTGAAGAAGTCGGGGAACTGGCGGCTCGCTCCGCAGCGGCGACGAAAGAAATCGAACAGATTGTTGAAAATATCCAACAAGAAACGGCGTCCGTTGTTGAGGCGATGGAACTGGGTACGACCCAGGTGGTGGAAGGCACCCATCTGGTTGAGGATGCAAAGCTTAGTTTGAGTCAGATTTTGGAGGTGTCCCGCCAGATAGACGCCTTGGTGCAATCGATTTCGAGTGCGACCGTGTCTCAGGCCGAGACATCTCAAGCGATTACGGAGTTGATGAAGGAGATGGCTCTGGTCTCCGAACGCACTTCAGATTCCACGCGACTTGTTTCTGGCTCTCTTAAAGAAACCGTAGGGATTGCTCAGGAATTGCAGGCATCTGTGAGTACGTTCAAAGTTGGTGATTAGTCAGTTGTCAGAAGTCCTGAGTCCGTTGTTTTTTCCACTGACCACTGACCACTGACCACTGACCACTGACCACTGACTGCGGACTATTTAACAATCACCAATCACATGATCTGCCATGTCACAAGACAAGGAACTTGAAATTCAGCTCCAGTTTCTCGAAGAAGCGCAAGAGTACCTGGACACGATTGAATCGGTACTCTTGGGCTTGGCCGGCAGGCACATTGACAGTCAGCAAATGGATGCTGTCTTGCGAGCGGCTCATTCGGTCAAGGGCGGAGCTGGGATGATGGGGTTTCAGACATTGAGTCAGCTGGCTCACCGTCTGGAAGATTCTTTCAAAGTCTTGAAAGCTCAGAGAAACGTAATCGTTGTTGACGCGGAACTCGAAAGCTTGCTGTTGGGGGCAGTGGACCGCCTGCGTCACGTGCTTGACTGCAACCGCCAGAGGACTGACGTTGACGAACAGTGGCTCTCTAGCGTTGGCAACCCGGTTTTTGCTCATCTGCACGATCGCCTGGGAGACCCCGTAGCCGACGACGCGACCACCATGCTGGGGGCAGAAGAGGGAACCAATGTGGCGGCTCTGCTGTTTGAAACGGAAGTTGAGGGATGCCTAAATCGCCTGGAGTCGGTTTTAGCCGACCCGCTTTCGCCTTGCTTAGAGGAAGAACTCTCGATTATGGCGCAAGAGCTGGGGGGATTGGGCGAAATGCTACAGCTCCCTGCCTTTACGCAACTGTGTGAATCGGTTATTCAACACCTCGAAGCCGCTCCCGAACGGGTTCAAGAGATCGCGCTTAACGCACTTGACGCCTGGCGGCGATCGCAGGCTTTGGTGCTGGTCGGTCAAGTGAATAGCCTACCAACACAGATTGCCTGCTCCGGAGTAGCAGCAGCACCGGTCGATAAAAGATTGCCGACTTTCGATTTGGAATGGGACGAAGCTGGTGAGAACCTAGAGACTGCTTCGCTGTCGCCGCACGCCTTAGAGCCACAATTTGTAGAGGCAGCTCTTGAGAATGACATAGGCGAGGTATTTGCCGCAGAATTTGACATCTATGCGAACGCGGAGTCGCCTAATCCTTCGGAGGTAACTGACGATGAGGTTCTTTCTGAGAGAGTGGCTCGAGCGGAGCCTTTGCCCTCTCTCTCAAGATCGGTTCAAACAGTCCGAAGTGAAGTTCACTCCAGTGACTTCAAATGGCAAGAAGAGAAACCACTATCCGCTTCATCTACTAGACCCACGGAAAGTCAAGAAAATACGGTCCGAATTCCAGTCCGGCAGCTGGATCGAATCAACGATCTATTTGGGGAACTTACCATCGAGCGCAATGGCCTCTCGCTTGCCTTGGGACGTTTACGTAACCTGATTGAAACCCTCAGCCGCCGAGTTGGCACTCTGGAGCAATCCAATATTCGCCTCCGAACCGCCTACGATACCGTTGCGACCCAAGCGGCTGTACCCGCGGTTGTTCCGTCGCTTTTTGCGTTCAAGGCACACTCTGTATCTGAGCACGCACCACAACCAACACGTACAGACGTTCCGGCAGAACGTCTGTACTTTGATGCTTTCTCCTCTCTTCATGGTGACAGCACGCTCTCCTATAACAGCAGGTTTGATGCCTTAGAAATGGACCGCTACAGCGACATACACCTGCTGTCAATGGAAGTGATGGAAACCATCGTCCAGATTCAAGAAGTCACGAGTGATATTGGACTGAGCCTTGAAGAGACGGAGCAAACGACTCGTGAGTTAAACCAGACAGCTAAGCAGTTGCAAACCAACCTCACCCGGCTACGGATGCGCCCTTTGTCAGATTTGGTGGGGCGATTTTCCAGAGCGCTACGGGATCTTTCTTTACAGTACGGAAAACTTGTCGAACTTAAAGTTTATGGAAAGGGAACCCTGATTGATCGCAGCATCCTAGAGGCTCTTTCGGACCCCTTGATGCACCTGGTGCGCAACGCCTTCGACCACGGGATTGAAGACCCCGCGACTCGCAAAACTCAAGGTAAACCAGCACAAGGTGTAATTGAAATTAAAGCGGCTCACCGGGGTAACCAGACGATCATTACCGTCAGTGATGATGGCAACGGCATCAACCTTAACAAAATCCGGGCAAGAGCTGAAGCTATGGGCTTGGATGCGGAATTGCTCGCCGCCGCCAGTGAGGACGAGCTGCTATCACTGATTTTTGAGCCGGGTTTTAGCACTGCCGACCAAGTCACCGACCTTTCGGGTCGAGGCGTGGGTATGGATGTTGTTCGCAACAACCTTAAATCTATCCGGGGCGATATCAGAGTTGATACTCAAGCTTTCCGGGGAACAACCTTTACTCTCACGGTTCCCTTTACTCTCTCAGTGGCACGAGTCCTGCTGGTGGAAAGTAATGGAATGCTGTTGGCATTTCCCACGGATGTGATTGAAGAGATGCTCCTACTACGCCCCGAGCAGATCTTGACAACCGCTCTTCAAGAAGTCCTCAAATGGGAAGGGACCATGGTTCCCCTGACGAGGCTTTCAGAGTGGCTAACGTTTTACTGCCCCCGTAGAGTCACGACGCCTGAAGGCGTACCCAGCATTAGTGAGCCAACTGTGCTGATGATTAGTCAAGGAGATCAGTTGGTCGGGCTTGTCGTGGATCGCTGCTGGGGTGAACGAGAGGTGGCCATCCGCCAAGTTGAAGGAACCCTGGTCATGCCTCCAGGCTTCGCCAGTTGTACGATTCTCGGTGATGGGAGAGTCGTTCCACTTGTTGATGCGGCCTCGCTGCTGCGCTGGGTGAAGAGTGAAGGACGATGCGAGAGTAGGGACGAAGAACTCTCCACCCAAGGAGAGGGTGTGATTAATTACGCCCCCAGGAAAGACTTGGGTTATCGCGTCTCTACTTCACCACAAGAAACCTTGCCTGTAGAGACGCAGCCTGCTGCGTCTCTACAGGCCGCATCAATCTTACATCCACCAGCCACTGTACTCCCTACGACGCAAAAAGACAGCATTCTAGTTGTTGATGACTCAATTAATGTCCGTCGGTTTTTAGCCTTGGCTTTAGAAAAAGCTGGGTATTTAGTGGAACAAGCCAAAGATGGTCAAGATGCCGTTGAAAAACTGCTCGGTGGATTGCAAGTTTCAGCCGTTATTTGTGACATTGAAATGCCTCGCCTCGATGGTTATGGCTTCTTAGCTCGCATCAAATCAGACCCAGCTTTTAGCGACTTACCGATTGCCATGCTCACCTCTCGGACTGGGGATAAGCATCGCCAACTGGCGATGACTTTGGGCGCTGCCGCCTATTTTTCTAAGCCCTACAACGAGCGGGAGTTATTAAAAACCATGAGGCAATTAATTACAGAAAGTCGAGCAAGAAAGCCCATTCCTTCAGGAATTCTGTAAAATTATGGCTGTTTTTTCTCCTATATCCTCCCGACGCTCTACCCGACGCCAAAGCGTCGCCACCCAACAAGTGATTGTTTTTCGCCTGCTTGATGAAGGCTTTGCCCTACCCATTAGGGCAGTCCAAAAAGTTATTCCGATGGGCAACGTTTATGGTGCACCACAGGGGGGTGGGGTGAGCCTGACACTTTATCAAGATCAAGAATTACTCGTCATAGACCCAGGACATCGAATCTTTAGGGGGACACCGACCCAGGATTCATCTCAGACTACAGGGCAAGAGCCGATACCTGACACAACTGTGCAACGCTACCTGCTGATTGTACAGGGTTCTACTGGAAAACTGGTGGGGTTACCGATTGAAGAGCCGCCTGCTTTGCTTCGCGTGCCTGAGTCGGCTTTTTCCCCTCTTTTGTCGGACTATATTTCTGAGGGGAATATTCGCTGTGTCAGTGCACTAATTATTCAAAATAATGATGAACCGCCTCTATTTTTGCTTAACCCCGATCAGTTAGTTCAGCCCCAGCAGGCTTTGCCCCCAGCCTTCCGTTGACAAAATCTATTGGTTGAGCTTCAAACTAAATCTGACAACATTTCGGTAATCGCACCTTGAACGTTTTTGCGGTTATCGTCGTAAATCAAAAGAATGTTAATATCGGCGTGGCGAGATAATTTCTGAACGCTGCGAACATCACCACCCGTTGCTTCTAGGGCGGCTGTGATGGCGCTATGGCGTATTCGATGAGGTGATAGATGTTTTGATAGTCCGGCTTTTGACGCTACGTCTTGGATGACTTTGTATACGGCAGTCCCGCTCATTCGGTGACCGTAACTGGATCGGTCTAAGGCGATAAAAAGGGGTTGATTGATGTCAGGTTCACTTCTTGCAAAGAGCCAATCTTGTAACGCTTCTACTGTTGCCCGACTTAAGGTGATTGTTTCCTTTTGAGACCCCTTTCCCTTGCCTAAAATCGCTAGTGTTCTAGCTTCTGGATCAAAATCTTTGATATCAGATTGAATGGCTTCATTTCGTCTTAGGGCATTCCCCCAAAGTAAACGTAGGATTGCATAGTCTCGCTTGCCCTTAAGCGTTTCTCTATCGGGGACGTCTAGCAATTTTTTATAAACCTCTTTACTGACACCTTTTGTGTCGCGATAGAGCTGAACTTTTTCACCTTTGATGTCTGCCAGGTTATAAGAGCATTTTCCCAGTTTTCGCGCAAAATTCACCATAGACTTGATAGCCGCCAATCGGCGATTGATTGTTGATTCTTTCAATCCCCGTTCAGTCATGGATGCTTTGTATTTGAGGACGAGGGCGATCGCTTCAAACTGGTCGAGACTCAGAAATTCAGCTACTAGTTGAGTAATCGGTTCATCTGATAGAAACTTAAAAAACTGGCGTAAATCTTTCCCATACTCAGTACGAGTAGTCTTAGCGCTTTTGTCTTTGAGGAAATCAGCTAACAAGTCAGTGCGCTCGCAAGCTAGCTGTGAAAGTGAGTTCTTTACTAGGTTGCTCATTTCAGGTTAA
>DATNPE010000376.1:0-23927 GCA_036703355.1 Allocoleopsis sp.
GTAAGCTTCTCCTACGGTTGCAGCCCCTAAAACTTCTGCGACTGCCGACAAGGGCGGAAATTGGGACTGTAAGCGATCGCACAACTCTGCTTGATTCAAGCTCGTACCGAGCCGCCAGGATTTCCCTGCTTGCCAGAAATAACGCTGGTAATCTAGCCATTGACAAGTTGCTACAGCGATCGCACCATTAGCGGCTACTTCCATGCGTTCGTACTGAACCTGTGAGGCCAATTTCGGCGGTTGTTTGCGCGCGGTATAAACAATCGGATAAACCGCAACCGGGAAAATTGGCACCCTGGAATAATCGCGGATGGTTAGCAGTTGATTCTGGACGGTTAGAATCTGGCGAGCCTGCACGGCGTAGCTGGCAGAACCCAGTTTATTTGGCACAATCAAGCTGGTTAAACCGTAAGGTTTGCACAGAGCGATCGCTTGCTCGATAAACACACAGAACAAGTCCCAATTGCCCGAAGCCGCTTGATAGTGTTGCGTACAGTAGTACCGCCAATCAGGGAGGTGCTCAGTCATCCACTCCGAATCGACATAAGGCGGGTTGCCAATCACTACATCAAACCCTCCCGCCTGCATCACCTCCGGAAACTCTTCTTGCCACTTAAAAACCTGACTAGAGCTGATTGAAAATGACGAAGGGGAGCGATCGCCCAATTCCTCACTAATAATGGCGTTGCCACACTTCAGGTTTTGCCCCAAGTTAAACTGCTCGTTTTGGGCTTTGCCCCCCCAACCCCCCAAATTTGGGGGGAGCCGATCTAAAGCATGTGCACGGGGGGGATCGTCTACAAACCTTAGAATCCTTGTTCCCCCCAGTATTGGGGGGCTAGGGGGGCCAAGTTGATGACCAGCATAGGGAATTCGAGGGATAGCAACCATTTCTAGCAAGTGGGACTGAGCCTGCTCAACTGCGTGGGCATCAATATCCACCCCATAAATGTGCTCTCGCAGAATCCGCCATCGTTCCGCGATCGCCAATTGCCAAGTCCCATCGCTGACTCGTTGCAGTGGCAAGTCTGCGATCAGAGCCTCATCTTGTGTATAAGCGCTGATGTAGCGATCGCGATACCAAGCCAACAAGTAGGCATAAGCCCGCAGCAAGAAAATGCCCTCACCACAGGCTGGGTCAAGAATGCGGAGATTGCCCAATAACTGTTGCGGTGTTTTACCTGCTAACAGCCGCCCAATTGTGTTTTCCACCATGTAATCCACCACTGCCGTGGGTGTGTAGCAAACGCCGATTGGCAGTGGGGGTTCTTGATCGCTATCTGTAAAAGTCGAATCAGAGAGACTTGGTGGGGGAGGTTTGCGGTGGAGCATGGTGGGCTGTTGCCTGCGAGGTTCGCCGACCGATTTCTTGGCTAATTGCAGTTAGAGATTCATTCAAACCATTGCGAAACAAGTTGTAAAACAGTCCTTTGGGGGTGCCTGCATCAGGTTCCGCCGTAATGGCTTGCGTTAGTAAAACTTGAGTTACAGGCGCACCGGGATAAGCTGCCACCGGATCAAGTTGCCAATATCCTTGCAGCGTTTTTACATCGCCTTCCAACAACCGAAAATCAATTCGCTTCTTGGCAGTTTCGATGTTTTCAGTGCGGAAGCGCGATCGCCTGCTAACCAGCAACACTTGCCGCACATCCACTTGCTCCACCACTTTGCGATTGCCCTGCGACTCAATCACCCGACTCGAAACGACATGAGGGAGAAACTTGGACAGATTGGCATAATCGGTCAACACGGCCCACACCACATCTGGGGAAGCTTTGACTAAAACTTTTGCCACATAGCGCCCTTGATCACCAGTCACGACCACCTTGTTACTGCGTAACGCCACCCGTTCTGCCACCGGAAGCCGATCTAGAGGACCGTTAAATAGCTCGGCTTTGGCCACGAAGGGAGTGACCGTCAGCAATAGGGCCGTGGTTAGCCCGCCCAGCCGCATTAGGCTTTTAGTAGGCAGGGCAATGAACCCAGAACGAACGATCGCAGCAAGATTAGGCATAGATTCTCAGGTTAGCAGTCAAGAGCAACTGTCTTTGACCATAACCTGTTGCCTCAGCGAATGCTACTAGCCCCCTAGAAGTCTTTAGCTTGCCGAATCCAATGCTAAGCTCAGCGTCAACTGGAGTTCTGGACGGGGTTTAGCATCGGCAGGGAGGGGTTCTGGTTCTGCTTGAACGCCAGGGCAATAGCGAGCATAGGTGCAGCGATCGCAATGTTCTCCCGTCGCAGGTTCCCAAGCCGCATCAGTACGCAATTTCAGAGCCAAGTCACTAATGGCAGCTTCGACTCGTTGCTTATGTTCTGGAGTGACTTCAAAGCTAACTTTTTCGCCTGTGCGGAGATAGATTAAGCTCAAACGGCGCAGGGTCTGCGGGTAGGTTTGCTCTAGCGCTAAGTAGTACAACCCGATTTGCAGATTTATTTCTGCTGGGTCTAACAGCTTTTTATCCTTATTGGATTTGTAGTCGATCAGTTCTAAGCCATCCGCCAAATAATCCAGGCGATCGTAACGCCCTGCCAAGGTAAATTCTAGATTTTCCACCTGGAGCGATCCCTGGATTCTGCCTTCCACAGCTACGGGACGGGCGATCGCGGTTTGGCTAGCAATAAAGCGCTCGTGGTAGCGCTGCAACATCACCTGTCCGTCTGTCACCTGACTAGGGCTGAGTCCTTGCGTATGCTGGCTCCAGCAATATTCCACCCAATCGAGTCCTGGAATCGGCTCTTGATAGTGCCAATCGCGATAGATCTGCGCCAATGCTTCGTGCAGAGCTGTACCCAGCGACGCCGACCCAAAAAAAGCAGCGGTTTTAATGCCGCGTTCGTAGCGAAAATAGTAGGACTGGGCACAGCGATGATAGGTTTGCAGCTTGGCGGCAGAAAGGTGGTAAGCCATGAATGACAGAGGTGGGAGTGAGGATGGAGCGCTACAGACGATTTTAGGAGGACTCCCCTGCTAGTTGCAGAATTCGTTGCCAATGTTCAGGTGAAACGGGCACCACAGAAAGCCGACTGATCCGCAACAAATCAAAGCCTTCAAAGCTGCTGTCCTGCTTAATTTGCGTTAGCGTCACAGGCTGGGGCAGCGATCGCACTGGCTTCACATCAACCACGGCTCGCTTGGGGTCAGCTAAGGCAGGGTCCGCATAAGGCTCGCTCACCACTTCGGCAATCCCCGTGGCGCGGCGCTCGTCACCTGTGTGGTAAATCAGCGCCAAGTCTCCTGGCTGCATGGTGCGGATATGCTTCAAAGCTAAATTATTGTTCACTCCATCCCAAATCGTGCGCCCATCTCGCTCCAAATCTGCATAGCTGTAAACGTGGGGTTCACTCTTCAACAACCAATAAGAATAAGCCATGCGATCGCGCTCCTGCCCAGTCTGTAAGTTTCTAAAAATGTAACCAATCAGACTTTGTACCACTGGAGATGACAGATTAGAACCATCACAGCTATCTAATCGCCATACTTGCGATCGTGAGGAGGAGCCATTCTATGTATCCAGCCCATCTGCCCCACCGTCCGTCCCGCTTCAAACAGCGCTGGACCGCTTTACCAATCGCCCTAGGACTACTGAGCCTCACCTTTGCCAACCCTGTTCTGGCTCAAGAAAGAGCCCAAGAGAGAATGCTAAGAACCCTCACCGTCACTGGCCGTGGCATGGAAATGATCCCCACCACTCTGACTCAGGTGGAACTAGGGGTAGAAGTGCAAGGTAAAACCGCAGAAGCCGTACAGCAAGAAGCCGCCAATCGTTCCTCAGCCGTGGTGAATTTGCTGCGATCGCGCAATGTGGAGAAACTGCAAACCACAGG
Source organism: Allocoleopsis sp. (assembly GCA_036703355.1). Classification (GTDB taxonomy): domain Bacteria; phylum Cyanobacteriota; class Cyanobacteriia; order FACHB-46; family FACHB-46; genus Trichocoleus. Next base: position 3,829 of record DATNPE010000376.1, read on the forward strand.
CATTACCCTCAACCCCAACTACAGCTACGAAAATAACACCCAACGTTTAGTCGGCTACATCGCCACCAATACCGTCAGCTTCCGGGTGGATACGCAACGGGCAGGCACGATTATTGATGAGGCAGTCAAAGCAGGTGCTACCAGAGTCAATGGGGTTAGTTTCGTGGCTCCAGATCCCGCGATCGCCGCTGCCCAGAAACAAGCGCTGCGCGAAGCCACCCAAGATGCCCAAGAGCAAGCCAACGCGGTTTTAGCAGCCCTCAACTTCACGGCCCAGGAAATCGTCAGTATTCAAGTTAATGGTGCTAGCACACCACCCCCTCGACCCGTCATGGCCTTCTCGAAACTACAACGAGCTGAGATGGCTGATACGCCTGTTGTGGGTGGCGAACAGCAAGTCGATGCCAGCGTCACTCTAGAGATTCGGTATTAATAAACAGGGCACCCCTTGTGGGTGCCCCTACCAATCACCAAATATGGCGTGAAATTTAGACGGTTTCGCTAGAATTCGTCGTCGCTGTAATTGTTGCTGTAGTTGCCCACCGAGCCAGCATCATTGTCTCGTTTTGATCCCAGCAATTCCAGGCGATCGACCCGAATCACAGGCTTAGAACGAGTGGCTCCAGTATTGCGGTCTTGCCAAGACTCAAACTTCAGCGCCCCACTTACCCCAATCAAACTGCCTTTACGCACATAATCAGCCGCGACTTGCGCTGTTTTGCCCCACAGCTCCAAGTTAAACCAGTCGGGTTGGTCATTGTTGCGCGTGCGGCGATCGACTGCCAGCGTCAAGTTGCAAACCACGCTGCCCGACTCGAAAAATTTCACATCGGGGTCTCCCCCCACTCGACCGACTAAAGTTACGACGTTTAAACTCATAGGATTATCAGTACGAATTACTAGTACAAGCGTACCTAATATTATATCGAATCTTTTTTGGTGGTGACGAGGCTCAATCTATCACTAAATCTAAGGATACAAATATTGTTAAGGGGTGTGGCGATCAGTCGTTAAGATAAATGTATATCAAGGCCAAACAAATTCAAAAATCATCCTGATTCCAGCTAGCCCTCCTAGGAATGTGACTAAAGATTCGTCAAGGTTATCGTAATTAGCTGGATTCATAGTTAACCTGAACCTAACTGGACTCAGGATAAAAAACGTAATAAAATCCACCTCGGCTACATTATATTCAGGCGCGGCAGCATTTCGTTTAGGGGCGTAGAAACTAGTGGGTCTTTTCAATCGTTTTTCCTTATCTCGGGACATGGGTATCGACCTCGGTACCGCTAACACACTAGTTTATGTATCTGGAAAAGGCATTGTTCTTCAAGAACCCTCTGTGGTGGCGATCGACCAGGATGATCGGGTGCCTTTGGCAGTCGGAGAAGATGCCAAAAAAATGCTGGGACGTACCCCTGGGAATGTAGTAGCCCTGCGTCCACTACGGGATGGTGTGATTGCCGACTTCGACACCGCAGAATTGATGCTCAAGCATTTCATTCGACGAGTGCATGAAGGTCGCACCCTGGTTTCTCCCCGCATTGTCATTGGGATTCCTAGCGGTGTGACGGGGGTAGAACGTCGGGCAGTGATGGAGGCAGCCTCTCAAGCGGGTGCCCGTGATGTCTATTTGATTGATGAGCCAGTTGCCGCCGCGATCGGTGCAGGTTTGCCTGTCGCTGAACCCACGGGCAACATGATTATCGACATTGGTGGTGGTACCACAGAAGTTGCTGTGCTTAGCTTGCAAGGAACGGTACTGAGCGAGTCAGTGCGTGTTGCGGGTGATGAGTTGAGCGAATCAATCACCCAATACATGAAGAAAGTACACAACTTGGTAATTGGGGAACGCACAGCCGAAGAAATCAAAATTCAAATCGGTTCTGCTTATCCCACAACCGAAGTGGACGAAGCCATGATGGAAGTTCGGGGTCTGCATTTACTGTCTGGGTTACCTCGTACGGTCACCATTAAAGGGCCAGAAATTCGGGAGAGCATGTCCGAGCCGCTCTTGGTGATTGTTGAGGCAGTTAAGCGCACATTGGAACGGACTCCGCCAGAACTAGCAGCGGACATCATTGACCGTGGCATCATGCTGGCTGGCGGCGGAGCCTTGCTCAAAGGCATTGACACCCTGATTAGCCACGAAACTGGCATTGTGGTTCACGTGGCGGCTGATCCACTGAGTTGTGTGGTGTTAGGTACAGGTCGCGTCTTGGAAAACTTCAAGCAGCTAGAACGGGTCTTCAGCGGTCGCTCTCGGCATATGTAATACCCCTTGGATGTAGCTCAGTGCTAGTCTTGCCGACCAGCGACCTTGGCGATCGCCCCTGCCCCACGAAACCCAGCTTCTTCGGGTGCCTCACGCTGCCTGACAGAGTGCATTCGGCTGCCACATGAGCGATCGCTTCCTGCAAGCTTCCCTCGGTCACTCATACCACCCCGCTTTGACCCAAGAACAATTCCAGCAAGCTCAGGATTCTTAAACAGTCAGCTCAAACCAAGATATTTTAGATTGCATGTATACACTGCGTCGCTGGTGGGATCGATATGGCATCAGAATGTTGCTTGTGGGTGTTACCCTCAGCACAGCCTGGGTGGTACGTGAAACCCAAGGAGCCGCAATCCTAGAAGTTTATCAGGGCATGACTCGCCCCTTCCAAGGTGCTCCTAACCCAGAAGAGCAAATTGCCAATGCTCGGGTCTTAGAACTACAGCAGCGCTTGGTGGAGCTAGAAAGTCAAAACCAAAAACTTCAAGACCTCCTCGGTTACGCTTCAGCCAGCTCTCAGAAGGGCATTGCGGCTCCAGTCATTGGGCGCAGCGCTGATCACTGGTGGCAGCAAGTCACGCTAGGGCGAGGTAGCAAAGACGGCTTGCAAGTGGGGCATGTGGTCGCAGGGCCAGGAGGCTTAGTCGGTCGGATTACCAGTGTGACTTCGCGCACGAGCCGTGTCCTGCTGATCAGCGATCCGACTAGCCGTGTAGGAGTGGTCGTTAGCCGCAGCCGCTATACCGGATACATGCGCGGACAAGCAGCCAACCGAGCCGTGCTGGAGTTCTTTGACAAAGTGCCAGATGTGCGCCGGGGTGATGTTATTTCTACATCCACCTTCAGCCAACTTTTCCCGGCTGGTATGCCTGTGGGTCGGGTAGAGTCCGTCAATCTAAACAAGAGTCCCGCCCCAGAAGCGGTCATTGAGCTGTCGTCCCCTATCAGTTACCTAGAGTGGGTCATTGTCTACCCCCACCAGTCAGCTGCTGCTCAATCGGCCCCTGCCAATCCAGAGGTGGATGTCCCATGAGGAATGATCCCTTCAAAAACTTGCTAAAAAGCTCTGCCTACAATCGATCGCTACTCAATTGGGCTGTTACTGTTGCCTCTGTGCTTTTATGCCTACTGGCTCTGCCGTTACGCTTTCCAGGCATGGAGTTAGCAGGCATTGGCCCTAACTGGCTGCTGATTTGGGTTGTGGCTTGGAGCGTCAAACGAACAGTCTTTCAAGGGGCGATCGCCGGGTTAGTTTTAGGACTCCTGCAAGATGGGATGACAGCGCCTCATCCCACCCATGTGCTCAGTTTGGTTCTGGTTGGAGTTCTGACTGCTCGGCTGCAAAAGCAACGATACATCGAAGAAGACTTTATTTCAGTCGCTCTCATCGTCTTCGGGATGGCTGTTTTAGCGGAGACTGTTGTGGCGATTCAATTTAGCCTTCAAAAGCTAGATGGCAGTTCAGTGCAAGCAGTACGAACGCTAGCCGAGATCTGGACCTATCATCAGCGCACGGCTCTCAGTTCCGCCATTCTTAGCAGCCTATGGGCTCCCGTGATCTACTTTCCCCTCAACCGCTGGTGGGAGCGCATGGGCCTGTTAGAGCAGCCTTAATGAGTTGCTTTTCAGCTTGCTTGTAACTCAGATGACTGGTCAGCCATCACACTTGGACGAGATGGTAGCAAGTCACAACGTGCTGCACTGCGGAGACCAGGTCGCTGAGAATACAAGTCGGTTGTAGACGCTCTACATAACGGCGGCTGCGAATCCCGCAAGTCACTGCGATTGTCGGAATTTCTAGCGCCTGTCCAGCCAAAATGTCGGCTTCGGTATCTCCAATCATCCAAGCTGTGTGGGCGAGGTTGCCGCTCAACCCATGCTCAGTCACTGCTTTGGCTAGTAGCTGGGTTTTGCAGTCAGCATAGTTTTGGTAGGCTGCTTGGTCATCTTCAGTGCCGTAGATGCCACTAAATAAATCGAGCAAACCATACTCTTGCAAAATTTGAGTGGCTTGATTTTGGCATCGCAGCGTCACCAACACAAGCCGAATCCCTTTCGTATGCAATAGCGTCAAAGCCCAACGTACTCCAGGCTGCAACTGGTCTTTTTGTAGCAGAGTGGGTTGATTGACGATTTGACCGACTCGCTGCAAAAACACATCAATTTGTTCTTGCTGCACTAAGCCAGAACGCATGGCAATTTCCACATCTGGCACTCGGTCTTGTTTCATCTGCCAGAATTGTTCTTTACTCAGGAGCTGAAGGGGTAAGGTAATGCCCTGAGCCTGGTAGACAGCCTGAGTATCGGCAAGACCTAACTGATAGGTACTGTAGTATCGCTCTGAAACGTCAATGATAGGACCATCGAAGTCACAAAACACGGTTAGCCCTGATGCAGAGGGAACTGGGAAGCCCGTTTGACTGCGATATAACTCGTAGAGACGCAAGCTAGCGGGAGCAACACCTGTCATAAAGGTTACCTAAGGGCTATCATCCGATACACTTCTTCACTTTAGTTGATTAAAACATAAGTTGCTATGCCTTTTCGGCTCGCTTTATTATCAAAAAATTTTATATATGGGATAACAATCCGAAGAAAGGTTGACAAAATTAATATTTGTCTATTTTTGTTGATATGCACAAATATTTTGTATAAGGAAGTACAAAACGCTCATGAATCTGGACCGCTAGCGGCAGCGATCGCCTCTGAAGCCTACCCACCCTATGTTTTAACCTTATTCTTTTTTACGCCCTTGCTCCGTACCAACACCTCTGCCCTAGACAAGAACTCGACTCAACAAAACTTCCTCAGCGGTTACGCCAAGGAAGTATATCATCAGATTCAAAAGCGGAAGGAAGAGCTACATCGCCTACAATCCCAATGAATTCGCTACTGCATAGGCGGTACCAGAGGCAAATCGGACACCTGTTCCAGGTTTTTCATGTTGCTCAAATTCACGGTGCCCTGAGTCAGAAAACGGAAGGTTTCTTGGTATAGGCTTTGCCAGAAGCGGTTACTCATGCCCTGGCTGACTTCGGTGGGGTCCACCATGGGGTGAGGCACCAGGTCTTGAGCGGGGTAGAGATAGGAATAATGACCTCGTTGAGTACCGCCAATTTCTTGGAAGAATGCTTGGTTCGTCTTTACATCAGCCGCATCTTCATTTTCAGTCAGCACCAAAAAGGTGGAAACAGTCTGCAGGTTGCGGATTTGCTTGGGATCAAGCACAAAAGCACTACCAAAGCGATCGGCGGCAGTGAGTGCGCCCACAGGAAATTGCAAGTTAGGGTCCCAGCCCAGTTCTTTAATGTCGAGTGGGCCTGTGAGATTCACATATTGTCGATGTTGCTCGCCATTGACCTTGAGTAATGGGGCATAGGCCACCACTCGCTGAATGCGATTGGGATGAGTAGCAGCCAGACTCAGGGCTACAGCCCCTCCCACCGATAAGCCAACCGTATAGATTGGACCTGGTAGAGCGTCCAGCTCAGCTAATCGAGCTTTGGCTTCACTTAAGTAGTTGAGATGAGAAGAAATATAGTAGCGCTCAAAGTCAGGATCATCGGGCTGAGAAATGGCTTGGATAATGTCGAGCAAGCGAGGTTCGATCGCGAGTAATCTAGCGGTTAAAGCAATGCGTTGCGTAGTGCTGGGGCGACGGCGATCGCTAGGATTGGCTGCTAAATTAGCAAAATAGTTTTGTAGAACTGGGTCTTTTTGCACCTTGCGGCGTAAAGGCTCGGCAATTTCAGGCTTCAGGTCTACTTGTGGCCAATATTGATTGGGGCGGGCAAAAGCATGACCTGCAAGGGTCGCTTGATACACATTGAAGCCGTTTTGAAAGAGATATTCTGCTAATCGCCACATCTGATGCGGTTTAGCGCTGAAGCCATGAAACATCAAGACAGTACCCTGAATTGTCTGCCCAGGTTCATGAAACAGATAGTAGGGATAGGCTCCAGAACGGCGATCGGGATTGGCATCAATGCTGGCCACATAAGCATCGATCGCTCGCTTGGTTTGTGCTAGTTGTTCGGCAGTAGGGGCTGTGCTGGTATTGAGAGAGATCATGAGAGTTATCCTAAACGGTAGAACAAGGCCATCAGCCTGAATAATGGTCCTTTACACCTATACAAAAACAGAAGGCATCAGAAAGCGTTATTCAGTACCACATTCCTAGATAAACCTATTCCGCAGTTCAATCTCCCTGGCAGCCATTTTTTGATTAAAAAAGAATTTAGCTTAGAGGCTGGGTAGAACAACCGAGCGGAAGAGTTAGACACAAGCAAGATCCCAGAGCGATCGCAGCTTCTGTTACAAATTCTTCTACTTGCAAATTCTCCCACCCACTTTTAAAGCCAAGCACTAGAATCGATCTACTGAGGTACTGCTCACAGGCGGCACTATATCCCATTCAGGCAAGCTTGAAAACTGGCTCTGACTGAGCCCTTGTTTTATGAAACGGTCAATTCACTGCCCATCGTGTCTGACACCCCTGGGTACGCTCAACTATGACAGCATCCCACAGTTGAGCTGTAACTCGTGCCAACGCAAATATGGTGTCGTTTACGGCAAGCTTTCTCAGCGAAGTTCTATGCGAGAGGTGCTGCTTTACCTCAGCGCTAAGCTGCCTAGATTCTATAAACGACATTACGAATTTCGCATTATTACCCCCAGTAGAAGCCTACAAGTACTGAAGTTCTCAGTGCCAGGGGCAGAGGACGGCATTCCGGTGCGTCGTGGCGATATGATTTCGCTGCTCTATACCACCCAAGGCTATGTGCTCAAAAAATTAATTGCAATTACCAACCACACCACAGGCAGCGACTATCTTTTACCCGCTTCTGTTGCCAGCCCTGGTCATCTCTTAGCCACGCGCGGTACAGTCTCTGCGGTGGTGTTTCTATATTTCCTCTTGACTGGGGCCAATATCTTTTTGCTATCGACGGTGAGCGCGGTTAGCCTCTGGCTATATACCAAGCTGGCCCATACTGCTCAGTTGTCTAGCCCTCCTTTGCAAATGAACGTGCAAGAGGAATCGCGCTTAATCGCTGACCAAAAACTGCTAGGCCAAAAATACAATCTAGAGCAACGAGTCGGAGAGTTGAAGCATGAAACGGCTGCCAACCAAGCCTTAATTGGCCAGTTAGAATCTCTGAAGCGCAAGATGTTGCAGTTTGATGACAAGCTCTATGCCAATCGCATTCGTCGTACTACCAGCGCAGTTGGCATCTTGAGTAAGCAAACCAGCAACAATCAGCGATTGGTGAGTGAATACTCCCGCATGATCAAAATGATCGACATTGAAATCGAAACGGCTCAAATTGCCGACCAACTCCCTGACGCTGAAAACTTTATCAAAACCATTCTGCGGAAGCTGGCAGAACTCAAGCACGTCGAAGAATACAACCAAAATCTCAGATTTCAGCTAGAGGCGAATGAAGAAGTTAGGCGAATGCAAGCTTAAGCCGAAACCGTACAGCCAGCTTCAAAGCTCGGTGAGTTTATGACTGTCTTATTGCAGAGTGGCCGCAAAAGCAGCTTGATTTTCAAAGATGGGAAAAACTCGGTCGAGTTGGGTCAGCTCAAAAATAATTTGCACTGAGGGTGAAATTGAGCATAGCACCAGCTGACAACCTAAGCGCTGAGCAAAACTGAGAACTCCCACCAGCACCATTAAGCCAGAGCTGTCGAGCGAATCCACTTGAGCCATGTCAACCACAACATGGGGTGCAGCGCTACAGGCAACTTTGTGCCTCAACTGGTTCTGCAACTCTGTGGCATTCGCTGCATTCAGATGACCAGCCGCTTGAAACACTTCAAATTGAGGACGAGAAGGAGCGTATTGCATCTTGAGACCCTAAGTGTAGGGAGGAAATGGCTGAGATGTTCCCAACCATAAACTCTCATGTTTGGAAGTGACTAGCCTAAACCAGCACTTTTACTTAATCTTTAGCTTACTGACCCTAGCAGTTTATCTTCGCTTCGTACTGTCACTGAGAGCATGGAGCTTTCTGCCTCAGCAACTAACCAAAAAAAATCGAACCCCTAGCTAGGAGTTCGAGTCTTCAAGCTTAACTGAGGTTTTGGGAGACGCTTAACCTAAAAACTGAAAGATCAAACACACGAAGACGAGTAGCCCACCCATGAGGTAAAACCGAGCCACAATCTGGTTCTCTGACCAGCCAGACAGCTCTAAGTGGTGATGCAGCGGAGCCATTTTGAAGAGACGCTTGCCGACTCCGTTGGGGCCTTTCGTGGCTTTGAAATAACTGACCTGAGCAATCACAGATAGGGTTTCTACGAGGAAGATACCGCCAATAATCAGGAGCGCCCACAAGGTATTGCTAACCAGGGCGATCGCGGCTAAGGCTCCTCCCAAGGCTAAAGAACCCGTATCTCCCATAAAGACGCGAGCGGGGTTGCGGTTGTGCATTAAGAAACCGAGACAGCCACCGCTGAGACAAGCCGCAAACAGCATCAACTCTGGATGAGTCGGAGCCACTAAAGCGCCCAAACCCAAGAGAGCGATCGCGCCTGTGCCCCCGGCTAAGCCATCAAGACCATCGGTGAGGTTGGTGGCATTACTCTCTGAGACCAACACGAACCAAGCTAAGGGCCAAAACAGCAGTCCCAGGGGAAGGGCTAGCCCAAAAGGTAATGCGACCGTCGTGATACTTTCGCCTTGACTTAGCATCAACCACAGACAAAACAGCCCGCCAAACATCACTTGCAGGGCGAGCTTCATCCGGGGCGAAATTCCTTTATTCGACTTGCGGCGCAACACTTGCCAGTCATCCAGCCAACCAATAAACCCATAACTGAGGGTTAGGGCGGAGACTGCTACCACGGTGGGGTTAAACCCAGACCAGAACAGCGCGATCGCCACCGCAGTTGGCACAAAGAAGATGCCGCCCATTGTGGGGGTGCCCGCTTTTTTGAGGTGGGCTTGCGGTCCATCTTCTCGAATAAATTGGCCAGTTTTTAGCGCCCGGAGCAAGGGAACGGCCCAATAGCCTAATGCTGTCGTTGCCAAACCACTAATCCACAACGGCAAAGTTAGGGAAAACTCTTGCCAGAAAGAACGGTTAGCAAATCCATCTAGCGCCGAGGCCGCAAAGCTTAAGCTAGCCCAGAGCACTAGTAGCAGCATTGTCCCAGTCAGCTTGATGGATCGGTCAGAGAATAGTTTTGCGTCCACTGGAATGTCATCTCACTTCACACCACACATGCCAAAGATTTCGAGCTGATCTTTGGAAATTCAGGACAAAATTTTACCCATTTGGGCGATTGTCAAACTCAGAAGTATTGCAACTCATCCTCTAGCTCGTTCTAGAGAGTTCAATCAATCTCTGAGGCCTCTATTCATCGAGATCGAGTAGATCATCATCATCGTCATCGACATCATAGGTGCCGTCGTCTACAGCCATGAGTTCGGAGATCTCCTCTTCGTTATCGGAGTAGTCGAAATCTTGGCTATCCCGTGCGAGCAGCCGACCATTGGCCTCCAGCCAGTCCAAAATTGAGGACTCCTGCTGTAATGGAATAATCGGAGCGCGCTCACTGCGAGCTTGCTGACGCAAGGAAGGGTTGTACATGCTAAGGTTCAGCCTAAAGTATCTAACTTATTTATTCTGACGAACGGAGATGCCCAGAGTCTACCACCCAGTGGGGAATTTCGTGAAGACATCTTTAGCGGAAATCTGGGTTGAAGTCAAGAAAGCCCTCAAAAGATTTGTAACGTTACACGAACGCTTATCAAGTTGCTGTAACACGATAGGAATCAGACCCACGATAGGAGGTCAATTCAGATGTTGGGCAAGGCAGAGTTATTAGAAGCGATCGCTGGAAAGAATCGAGGTTTACTCGCCACAGAGCGCGATCAACTGGCCATCTTAGCAGCGATCGCCCAATTAGAAGACCGCAATCCTACCCCCCGTCCCACTGAAGCCAGTGATCTTTTAGACGGGAATTGGCGTTTACTCTACACCACCAGTCGCGGTTTGCTGAATATCGATCAATTTCCTTTACTCAAGCTGGGGCAAATCTACCAACTCATTCATGCCAGTGAGGGCAAGATCTATAACTTGGCTGAAGTCCACGGTCTGCCCTTTTTAGAAGGCTTGGTCAGTGTGGCGGCTCGCTTTGAAGCGGTTTCGGAGCGACGAGTAGAGGTGAAGTTTGAGCGGGCAGTGTTGGGCTTGCAACGGCTCATCGGCTATCAGTGGCCCTCGCAATTTGTGCAACGGCTAGAAGCGGGAGAGAAATTTCTGGCGATCGACTTTAGTATTGCAGGGCGAGAACAGCAAGGCTGGCTAGACATTACTTATTTAGATGCTGACCTGCGGATTGGCCGTGGTAACGAAGGCAGTGTTTTTGTGCTCACAAAGGTGCGAGAGTAGCCATGCCAAGTGATTTCGATGCTGATTTCAACAGCAACCTGAGCGTTGGCTCAAGCACAGGCTTGCAGGAGGCGATCGCGAGTGCTCCGGAGCTTAATCCAGAACCGCGATTACGGCTGTCTCAAGGCCAACTGAATCTCCTCGAAGCTTGTCCCCGCAAGTTCCAACATATTTATCTAGAGCAACTCGGCTCTCCTGCCACGCCAGAACAACAAGCCCATCAAGCCTGGGGCAGTCGCTTTCACTTGTTGATGCAACAGCGAGAACTAGGATTGCCAATCGATTCGCTGATGGCAGAAGACGCGCAAATGCAGCGCTGTATCAGTAGTTTGCTAGCAGCAGTGCCTGAAATTGTCGCTCCTGCTGCGGACGACTCCTCTTGGCGACAAAGCGAGCATCGCCGCACTTGCAGCGTCCAAGGCTATCCGATCACCGTGATTTATGACTTATTAATGCTAGAGGCAGACCAAGCCCGGATCTTAGACTGGAAGACCTATCCTCGTCCGCCCCAACAGCGTTGGCTCGCTCACAACTGGCAAACTCGCCTCTATCCTTTTGTGCTGGCAGAAACCAGCCAATACTCGCCAGAACAGATCTCCCTCACTTACTGGTTTGTGCAAGCTCACGATGCCGCCCAGCATGAACCCACACAAGCTCTGGTGCCCCAATCCTTCACCTTCTCCTATAACGCCACCCTGCACGAGCAAACCAGGCAGGAACTGACACAATTACTTGGACAACTCACCGATTGGCTAGAGCGTTACCAGCAAGGAGAAGCGTTTCCGCAAGTGAAGGAAGCGATCGCGCGCTGTGAAGATTGCCAGTTCTCAGGACGCTGCGATCGCCACCCAGCCGAGTCGGAGATAACTTTAACCACTGATTGGTTTGCCAATATTGACCAAATTGATGAGGTGGCTCTTTGATTAAGTGCAAACAGGGTAGAGCTGTTTTCGCCCAGATGGAAATCTCAAAATTCCTACCTTAGTAAGACCTCACAATCCTAAAAGCCTGAATTATGGCTCAAAATCAGTCTTGCAGGCTCGTCAAATTCTTTCCGTTGCCCGACGGTCGCTTTTGTCAGTCTGTCTATTCTAAGGATACAGAGCTGGGCGATCGCAGTCACAATGCGGGCGATTATATGGTGGACTTTGGGCAACTACTGACCGACAAGATAGAGATCATTGAGCAAAATTGGGTGAGTGCGGTACGGCAGGATAGCCAAATCGCGATCGCGCAAGAACTCACTTACAAAGCCCTTCGCAATAGCTTCCCCAAAGTTTTGCAGGCAATGGCTAGCATTTTGTCGAATGACGGAGAAGGAGACCTGCAAAAACTGGTTGAGAGTAGCTTGGAACATGGCATTGTTCGCGCTGAGCAAGGCTTTGATCCCGCTGAGATTGCTCGCGAATACCGTCTACTACGCGCGGTGATCTTTGAAACGCTAGAAACAGGATTGCTACAAAGCTCTCCCCAGGAACTCCTGCGAGCAGTACGCCTGATTGACACCGTGATTGATGAGGCGATCGCACGTTGTTTTAACAGCTATACTCACGGACGCTTAAAAGAATTGGAGCAATTACAGACCCAACTGAAACTCACCAATCAAGAGTTAACTCGTCTAGTACGGGCTAGTAAAGAAAATCTGTCGCAACTGGCTCATGAACTCAAAACACCGTTGACCTCGATCATCGGTTATTCAGATCTCTTTCTCCGCAAGCACCGTAAGCAGGAAGAAAACGCAGAAAACAAAGACAGCTATCCAGAACTGGAGCACATTGAGCGCATTCTCCGCAGCGGTCGCCAACTCCTGCACTTAATTAACGATGCTCTAGAAATCTCCCGGTATGATGCTGGCAAGATGAAGCTGCATCTAGCCCCCGTGAAGGTACAGGAGATTATTCAACAAACCATTGAAATGGTTGAACCCTTAGCTCATGCCAAAAATTTAGAGTTGATCGTGGACTGCGATCGCGCTCCTGAGCAAGTCACGACCGATGCTTTGCGCTTGCAGCAGGTGCTGATGAATTTGCTGAGCAATGCGATTCGCTACACCGAAGCAGGGTCCATTCATCTGACCTGCGAAACCCAACCTCATCAAACTTGGGCGATCGCGATTAGTGATACAGGAGTGGGGATCGAAGCGACCGATCAGACGCAGATTTTTGATCCCTATTTTCGCGTCATGCCCAATAACCAGTCCTACCTGTCAAACAGTACAGGATTAGGACTGGCGATCGTGACGCGATTAGTCACACTGATGCAAGGTGAGATTAAGCTGGTCTCTCAAGTTAACGTTGGTTCTACCTTTACAGTCACTTTGCCCGTAGAAGCTAAATCCGCCGAAGCCATACTGCATCCAGAGTTGTCGCTTCAGGATGACTAGACATGATCAGAAGGTAGGGCGGTCTCCAACGGATCAAAATTTTGAGTGGCATGAATTTTGCTCACACCACTCAAATCGGTTGACGCTGGACTTAGCGATGGACTACTGATGGCTGCACGACCCAGGCAGAGGTGAGGTCTTCAAGCACTTCATGATGATGGGTCAGCCCCACTTCATCAGCCATTAGTACTTGCAGCGTTGGTAGATAGGCTCCTTGATCAGAAATTTGATGTCCATAACCCACCAGCTTGCCCAACCGCCCAGTCGCTTGATGGATTACGGCGTCGCCAATTGTAAACATAATTAATTAAACTCCTGCTCTAGTGGTCTTGAGTGAAATAGCGATCGAGGAAGTTCAGCATGTAATTCCGGAGTTCAAAGTACTCGCGGGAGTTACGCATGGCTGCGCGATCGCGGGGATGTGGGAAAGGAACCTCTAAAATCTCGCCAATTTTGGCCGCAGGGCCATTGGTCATCATGATGATGCGATCGGACATGTAGAGCGCTTCATCAACATCATGAGTAATCATCATCACGGCCTGTCGCTGGTTCTCCCAAATATCCAGCACTTGCCGTTGCAGTTTGCCTCGTGTCAATGCATCCAGCGCTCCAAAGGGTTCGTCCATCAGCAGCATCTTGGGCCGAATCGCTAAGGCTCGGGCAATGCCAACTCGTTGCTTCATCCCGCCGGAAATTTCGTCTGGATATTTGTCCGCCGCCGCCGTGAGATTCACCATCGCCAAATGTTCATCGACAATGTGCTGTTTCTCACGGGCAGGAACTCGCTTGAGCACTTCATCTACGGCTAGGCGAATGTTTTCCCGCACTGTCAGCCACGGCAATAAGGAGTAATGCTGAAACACCATCATCCGCTCGGCTCCTGGCTTGCGGATTTCTCTGCCCTCTAGCCTAACAGACCCACCACTGGCCGTTTCTAAACCAGCGACAATCTTCAACAAGGTTGATTTACCGCAACCAGAGTGACCAATCACGGAGATGAATTCGTTTTCACCAATGGTCAAGTCAATGCCATCTAAAACGACAGACTCACCGCCGCCTGGAGTGGGATAAGTTTTGACCAAGTTTTCAATCACTAAAAAATCACCCGCATAAGTCGGGGTACGACTATCGGACTCAGCAAACTGACTCGTGGATTTGACCATGATTAACTCCAAAGCAGCTAGGGGGTAGGAACAAAACCTTTAAGAGAGGAAAAATCGCTGGGGGGCATTGGCGCGAATATCAAAACTGTTGAGATAACCCACGGGATCGCTGGGATCAAATCCCTTCTTGTCGATGAAGACTTCTGGTGGCTCAACTTTGTAATCTTCTGATGGCGAAGCGATCCCCATTTCGGCGGCAATCTCACGATATAAGTCAGCTCGCCAACCCTTACTAGCCAGTTCTTCGGCGTGCTTAGGAAATTCTTTGATTTGTCCCCAACGAGCCGCTTGCGTCATCAGCCACATACTGCGCGATCGCCACAAAAAGGTGGAGTGTTCATTCGGTTGCTTGGGGATGTTGTCAGGGATATCAAAAAAGATGGTGCTGTCTAGCGATCGTTCAATCCGCTCTTTGCCATCAAAGCCACCGTAGTTATACTCCCCCACGATCGCCGGACGAGTGAATTTTGGCTTCGCTCCCGTAAACGATCGCTGCGAAATCAGTTCGGCGACTTCGGCCCGATTTTCCGGTTTGCTGCAATATTGGCAAGCCTCGATCATGGCTTTCACCAGCGATCGATAGGTTTTAGGATTTTCGTTGATGAACGATTCCATCACACCCAACAAGCGATCGGGATGACCTTGCCAAATCTCCTTGCCTTGAGCAAAGGTAAACCCCACTCCTTCTTTTCCTTTACCCAAGGGGCTAATAGCGCGGCTATTCCACGGCTCTGCCACCATGTAAGCTTGCATGGCTCCAATCCGCACATTGCTCACCATCTGCGGTGGGGGAATGATGATCACACGAAACTCCTTCAGTGGATCGACCCCTGCTGCCGCCGAGAGATAGCGCACAAAGTATTCATAAATCGCAGAGCTGAGCACCACTGCCCAAACTCGTTGATCGGAGGGTTGGCGATCGAAATAATTGCGGAAATCGCGCCCAAAGGCTTCTAAATCACCGTTGTATTCTCGCCAAGGCCGAATCCCTGCCTCCCACATTTTGCGGTTCATGGTCATGGCGTTACCGTGGCGATGGATGGTCATCGCGGCACAGAGCGGTGCATGTCTGGCCCCCTCAGCCCCAATACGGGCGTTGGTCACAGCTCCAGAAACCACAGGTGCAGCATCGGTGCGACCAAAGATGATGCCATCGCGAGAGGTGGCCCAACTGGCTTCTCGGTTGAGTCTCACGTTGAGGCCATATTTGCGGAAGAAGCCTTTTTTCCAGGCGATCGCAAAGGGCGCACAGTCATTCACGGGCACATAACCCACCGTGAGATCCGGTTTCTCTAATTCTTCCGGTCTCACCACTTGTTTGATGGCTAGCGCTTCTTCGGTCAGACCTTTGGCACTGCGATCGCCACTAATGGCACAGGAGGCAAGGGTCGTACCTACCGCAGCCGCTCCCATCCCCTTGAGAAAATCTCGCCGGGTCCATTGATGCTCAAATGTATCGCTCATAGTTAGCAAAGTTTTTAGCAATTAGGGGTTAGCATCTAGCGATTCACAAGCGACAGTTAGCGCTAAATCCAGAACCCTAATCGATGAATCTGCAAAATACGGATGTTGTAAAGGTGTCTCGTTCTACGCCCTGCCAATAAAAATTTGGAACCGCAGATCAGGCTAGAAGTTAGTTCGCTGAGCCGTCCGATGGGTGACCAGTTGTTGCACCCAACCCACGGCGTAATCGAGCAACAGCCCTGTCACCCCAATCACTAGAATTGCCAGGAATACCGAGTTTAAGTTCAGGCGGTTCCACTCATCCCAGACGAAAAAGCCGATCCCCACACCACCCGTCAACATCTCGACCGCCACAATTACCAGCCATGCGATCCCCAAACTGATCCGCAGTCCGGTGAAGATGTAGGGCAAGCTTGCAGGCCAAATGATCTTAGTAATACGCCGCCAACGGGGCATTTCTAAAACCCGCGCCACATCAATATAGTCTTGAGACACGCTAGAAACACCCAGCGCCGTGTTAATGATTGTGGGCCACAAAGAGGTAATGAAAATCACGAAAATTGCCGAAGGATCGGCCAGATTAAAAATGGCGAGAGCGATCGGCAACCAGGCCAGCGGTGAAACAGGCTTAAAGATCTGAATAATGGGATTCAACGCCATCATGGCAGGCTTAGACATGCCTACCAAAAAGCCGATGGGGATCGCGACGATCGCAGCCAAGAAAAACCCTAAGATGACCCGACGTAAGCTCGCTAACAAGAGCCAACCAATGCCTAAATCCCCTGGCCCTCGTCGATAAAACGGATGCAGAATATAGTCCAAGTTGGCAACCAAAGCTTCTAGCGGCGTTGGCATCAACTCAGGGTTAACAATTGCCACCCCCCACCATAACAAGATAATTCCAAGAAATCCGAGGGCGGGGAGAATAACAGTATCTCTGATTAAAATTGGCTTAGTCCGTCGCCAAACTAGCTGTCCTGCAACCGCAATTGCAGCAAGATTGAGTTGAAGCATGAATTTATCTCAGAGTCGAGGCAGGTACAAGTAAGTCGTCGCTATACCAACCAAGGACACTGACAAGACCAGATTAAAAAATGCTGATCTTCAGTCTCCTCCCAATGCCGACGGAGTTAGCTGACGGGCTAGGACTGAGAGATGTCCCTCTTGAGCGGCTTGATAGATGCAAAGCTCACTTTAGATAAGCCCCAAAATTTGGTTCCTCCGCTCCAGTTCTTAGTATCTCAAGTTTTCACTTTAATCAGTGCGATCGCACTTGCAAGAAACTGGATTAGGCTAACTTACTTTATTGAATTCCCAGAAGTCTATCATTAGTTTTTGCGATCGGCAATCATTCTCAAGATGGAAGCAAAAAAATGTTACTTACTCAATTGAATTCAAAGAAATTAGTCAGTCAATCAAAAAATCAAAAGACGGTAACGAAAGCTACCATTGGAGTGATAAAAAATCAATTTTTCTTCATTGGAAATGGAAGTATTTTTCCAGAAATTATTTTTTATAGTTTTCATTCATACTTTTTAACCTCAAAAATCCTGATAATTTATCTCTAACTTTTGGCAAGCATTGAGATATTCATTACTAAAATATGTCTGCACCCATATTGATTATTTAGGGCGCTTTTTCTTGGTTTAGGAATTAGCTTGATTGAGCCATTTTATTTTCCCTAGGTTAAGTCTGGAAGTATAGGAAGCAATGCCCTGGTTGGGTGTCTCACCTGCGAAACTTTGACTCGCGTTGACAAAACTTACTGTCAGAAAATTGAATTAATCTCCAATCGATACAGCTATAGCAATCCTAAATGGATTGTAAAAAGGGGTGTGGGGGCTGCGCCCCCACGCAAGGGTTTCACCCCTGCACCCCGTTCAAGAATCAAAAAGGATTGCTATAGTCCAATCATCTCCATTGAAACCAGGATCAATCCACGATTAACAGCGATCGCGTGAATTCTGGCTGCGGTTCCTTGTTATGCTGAAATACTGGACTCGCTATTGATCGAAACCATGCCTGCGCTGACTAACCCGTCGATTACTGCTTTTCCTCTCGCCGCTGTTGTCGGTCAAGAAGCCATCAAGTTAGCTCTGCTGTTAGCTGCCGTTGACCCTGGCTTAGGGGGTGTCGTAATTGCGGGACGACGGGGAACTGCCAAGTCAGTTATGGCCCGGGCTATTCACGCGCTGTTACCCCCGATTGAGGTGGTGAAAGGCTCTGCTTGCAACTGTGACCCCAGTAATCCCAGCGAGTGGGACGACCAACTGATGATCGAAGCTGCTAGCGGTCAGATGCCTGTGATCGGTGGTCAGCCCATTCCCTTCACCGAAGTCATTCCTTCCCCCTTTATCCAAATTCCCTTGGGGGTCACAGAAGACCGTTTGCTCGGTTCTGTGGATGTTAGCCAGTCGATCAAGCGCGGAGAAACCGTTTTCCAACCGGGGTTGCTGGCAGAAGCCCATCGGGGCGTGTTGTACGTCGATGAAATTAACCTGCTCGACGACCAAATTGCCAATCTTCTACTTGGCACCTTGACCGAAGGACGCAACCAGATTGAGCGGGAAGGCATTAGCTTTCAGCATCCTTGCAAGCCACTGCTGATTGCCACTTACAACCCCGAAGAAGGCCCACTGCGAGAACACTTACTCGACCGCATTGCGATCGCCCTCTCTGCCGATGCGGTTTTGGGCATTGATGAGCGGGTGCAGGCGGTAGACCAAGCCACGCAATATGCCAACTCCCCCCAATCTTTCTTAGAGCAGTACAACGAAGATTTAGATGGCCTGAAAACGCAAATCGTTTTGGCTCGCGAGTGGCTCAAGGATGTGCAAATTCAGCCCGAACAGATTGCTTACTTGGTGAATGAAGCCCTGCGGGGCGGAGTCCAAGGTCATCGGGCCGAGTTGTTTGCCGTGCGGGTTGCCAAAGCCCATGCGGCATTAGAAGGTCGAGCCAGCGTCAATGCCGAAGATCTGCGCCGCGCCGTAGAACTGGTGATTGTACCCCGCTCCACCATTGTGCAAACCCCACCAGAAGAACCACCCGCACCTCCACCGCCACCCCCACCACAGCAAAATCAGGACGAACCTCAGGACGAGTCTGAGCAAGACCAGGACGACGAGGAAGAAAAAGAGGAGCAGGACGAACCAGAGCAAGAGCAAGAACCGCCCAACGTTCCCGAAGAATTTATCTTTGACCCAGAAGGTGTAATTCTCGACCCCTCGGTGCTGTACTTCGCCCAAATGGCGGCGAATCGGCAGGGCAAGTCGGGTGCTCGCACCATTATCTTCTCGGAAGATCGCGGTCGCTATATCAAGCCGATGCTGCCACGCGGTCAAGTGCGCCGGATTGCTGTGGATGCCACCCTGCGCGCCGCTGCCCCTTACCAAAAAGCCCGTCGCCAACGGCAACCCAATCGCCGCGTGATTGTGGAGCAACCGGACATTCGGGCGAAACGCTTAGCCCGTAAAGCAGGCGCTTTGGTGGTGTTCGTCGTGGATGCCTCTGGCTCAATGGCCTTGAACCGGATGCAGTCAGCCAAAGGCGCGGTCTTGCAGTTATTGACCGAAGCCTACCAAAACCGCGACCAAATCGCCCTGATTCCCTTCCGGGGTGAACAGGCAGAAGTGCTGCTCCCGCCTACCCGCTCGATCGCGGCTGCCAGAAAACGGCTCGATCGTATGCCTTGTGGTGGGGGGTCGCCTTTGGCACATGGCCTCACCCAAGCCGTCCGAGTCGGCATGAATGCTCAGCAGTCAGGGGATATCGGCCAAGTCGTGATTGTGGCGATTACCGATGGTCGTGGCAACGTACCCCTGGCGCGATCGCTGGGTGAACCGATTCAGGAAGGCGAAAAGCCCGATATTAAGGCAGAACTGCTGGATATTGCCAGCAAGATTCGGGGTCTGCGGATTCAACTGTTGGTAATCGACACCGAAAGTAAGTTCATCTCCACAGGCTTTGCCAAAGAGCTAGCCAAGCAAGCGGGGGGTAAATATTACCATCTGCCCAAAGCCAACGATCGCACCATTGCCTCTATGGCTAGAAATGCGATCGCCGATGTCCGCGCTAGGTAAGTCGGGCAAGAGCCTCATTAATAATTAAAATGTCCCTGCCGAAGGCTTCGCCCTTACATAACAAAAATGCCAGACTGATTGGCTCAATCTGGCAGATGCAGGAGGATCTGAGGCAGAAAAATCTATGGCTAATTTAGGATGAACTAAATCCTAGGGATCAGATTGCAATTCTTGAGGTTGGAGGTAAGCCACCATCTGCTGAATGCCTCGCTGGATGCGTCGAGTGACGGTCATGGGGCTGACATCAATCCGCTCTGCGACTTCCTTGCGCGACATATCACTGAAGTACACAAGCTCGATCGCCGCTCTCGTCTTTTCTTCCAGTTGGCT
>DATNPE010000377.1:0-5857 GCA_036703355.1 Allocoleopsis sp.
TATCAATGATGCGAACATTTTTCCATTCATACACACGGTTGTAGCGGGTAGTACGCTGCTTGCCAACGCCAATTGCATCCCAACCTTCATTGGTCACAATGGCGTGAAGGGTGCTTTTACCAGCTTTGGTTCTACCCATAAAAGCGATACTAAAGTGATTAAGTGCACGTTGTTTCGCTTGTAGAGATTCACGAACTTTACCTAAGTCTTCAATAATTTCAGCAGTCAAACTTCGTCTAGTGTTCTCAAGTTGTTTAGCAACTTCTTTCGCAGTACCAGCCTGTCCCTTGCTAACTGTTTTATTTCTGATCTCTCCAACAACTTGTTGGATGTTATTTCCTAAATCTTGCAAAGCTACATAGGTTGACCTTAAAGCTACCTCCGCAAATTTATAATCCTCACGAGCAACTTCAGAGCATTGACGAATTGCCTCATCATATTCAGGGCCAGCTAAAAGAATTTCCTGCCGCAGTTGCTCAACCTTGCGGCTAACATCTTGAGGAGCGATTTCAGATAGTTTGTTTACAAGAGAACGAGACAGCAGAGAGTCAGCCCCCTTTAATAGACGGGCACCAAAAGATAGAGCTTGGACTTCCTCAGTAGTACTCTTTACCTTGGCAACCTCACCTTCTGCTCTGGTCAGTAGCCGCTGTATAGTGTCTGATGGAATACTCCAAAGTTGAGAGATATGTTCAATCATCTCCCGCTCTAATGGTGAGCAAAATCCATCAACATAGGCGATCGCAAGAAGCTGTTGGACTGCCTCTACTCTCTGTTTTCGGGGTACTGATTGCGCTACAGAATCTATAGAAATCCGCTGTTCATCTTGCGCTAGAATCTTCTCCATTTCATCTAGCGTTTGCTGACTCACTTGGGCTTGAGAGGCTAACTCTCGCAGGCTTTTTGCTTCCTGATTATGGATTTGCTGATCCGCACAAACCATGTGAGTAATCAGCAGAAATGGATAGTTTAATTGCTCATCAGCTACTACAACGGGCTCAGTTGTTTGCATGAAGAGTTGGTTCAATAGAGCGACAGTGGTAGAGTTCCCGATACAGGCTGATGACTAGCATTAGTGAGAGAATTTTGCCTGCACCTAGCGATCGCAAAATTGAAAAAGCTTGCGATATAGTACAACTTTGGTACAGTACTGGTACGTTAGCGGAATGCTTGGGGCTGAGCCATGAAAATCTGGGCGACTACGTTTGTGGTTTTGTTTGGCTTGGTAGAGCTGTACCAATGGGTGCAGCATTTTAGCTGGACTGTCACCTTACCGTTGCCTCTGTTTATTTTGGGTGGGGCCGCTTTAGCGATCGCTTCTAACTACGACAAACGTGCAGGACTGCCCTTTGGTTTGAATTTAGAAGAACCGAGGGCGATCGCAAATTCACCTTCTAATTCTCTACAGTCTTCAGCTTCTAGCCCAGCAAATTTCAATAGCTCTCAAGCAGCTCAGCAACCTGAGTTGCCTACTTTCAACGCCTCAGGCCCAAAGCCTTTAGCTCAACGACCGATCTCCTTTACGATTCAGCGACCCAAGCAATCGGAGCCAAAATAAATTGCACTTAGATATATAGAGCTAGAGATCTGAGGGGCTATCAGGAGCAACCTCAGTTCCTGCTAGTTGGATTAGTTGCTGTTGATCGGTAATCAAATCGCTCAGTTCGTGAATATTGACCCCAATATCTTGGCAGGCTTGTTTCAGCTCCCGCTCAAAGGTATTTAAGTCATTGCCATAGCCACAGAGATGGGCAGCAGTTTCAACTCCTTGTTTGGCGTTCGCTTTGGCACAGTCAATCAGTTCTGTACCCTTTAACGGTGTGGGTGAAGCCATGAATTTAACTCTTCTGAATTCTGCCTTACCAGCCAATTTAGCTTGAGCCTTCGCTTTGGCTGATCTCTCGGAAGAAAGAAGATTGAGTTTTATGCAATAGGGCTTTAGGGTTAGCGATGCTCGCGTTGCCAATATTTACAAACTGCATAAGCCATCGTCACAACTCCTGTCACGATCGCCGACTCATCGACTTCAAACTGAGGGTGATGGAGCGGGTAATTGGGTTTGTCAGGATAGCCTACGCCCAAGCGGAACATGCTCCCAGGTACATGCTCTAGATAAAGGGCAAAGTCTTCGGCTCCTAAAGAAGGCTCTAGTAAAATCTGGACGCGATCGCTCCCCCAAGCTTCATGAGCTGCAGCTTCTAGTAATTGCGTCAGTGCTGGATCGTTTTGCACAGAAGGTACACCCCGCCGATAGTGCAACTCGTATCGGGCACCGTAAGTTTGGCAAACATTGGCCACAATTTGCTCTATCCATTCGGGCAGGTTGGCGCGGGTTTCGGGGTGGAGCGATCGCACCGTGCCTCGCAGCTGTACTTGATCGGCAATCACATTCGGTGCCCGACCCCCACTAATCTGCCCAAATGTGAGGACCACTGGGCGCAATGGGTTTTGAGTACGGCTAATTGCTTGTTGCAAGTTTGTTACGACTTGCGCTGCAATCCAAACCGCATCGATCGCCTCGTGAGGACGGGCACCATGTCCTGACTCACCCACAATCAAAATTTCTATATCGTCGGCAGCCGCAGTTAAAGCCCCATATCGAATGCCCACAGAACCCGCTGGGATGGAGGGAAAGACATGAACGGACAAAACTGCTGACACTCGATCCATGACGCCATCTGCCACCATCCAACTTGCGCCTTGGGAGATCTCTTCGGCTGGCTGAAATAGGAATCGTACTGGGCCTGGGAGTGTATTGCCCAACTGAGACAAAACCATTGCCGTACCTAAGCCGATTGTCGTGTGGACATCGTGACCACAGGCGTGCATGATGCCAGGTTGTCGTGAAGCAAACTCCAGATTGGTGCGCTCCTGAATCGGTAAAGCGTCCATATCAGTGCGAATCGCGAGGAGGCGTGGATCAGCCCCTTGTCCCGGTAATTCCCCCACAACCCCCACTTTGCCGACTGCTTCTTGCACGTGCAGTCCACAGGAGGAAAGCACACCTGCAACATAAGCAGCAGTTTGATATTCTTGACCACTCAACTCTGGGTGACTATGCAGATGGCGACGAATTTCAATGAGGCGAGGCGCTAGGGTATGGACGATATCTTTAATCTGACTAAGCATGACAATGAGCGGTACTATGGCTTTCTGGTGGGAGCCAGAACAAGAAGACTATCAAACTGTTGTTTTTCTGGTGTAGCAGAGTTAGACGCACTAATGCTATAAACAGTGCCCAACCAACGCTTGACTTCTCTCATCTCTGGAGCATTGCTGTAAGGTTGAAACAGGCTATAAAGAAACGACAGGGAAGCTCCCCAATTCGTATAAAAATAGCCTTGGTTGGGACGCGCAAAAGTGTCAGTCGCCGTTCGGAACGTACGGTTTCGGTCAAGGGGTAGATAAGGTTTGGGATTCAGTGCTTGCATCGGACCCATCCCAGTCGTGACCACCAACGTATCTTGATCGACCCAACTGTGAGCAAAGAAACTTCGGCGATCGCCCGCTTCTTCAAATTCCCAACTTGTCACGGGTTGCCCTTTAAGGGGGCGAGTGGCAATGGTGAGAGAGTCACCCGATTTGGTTTGCACAAACTGATCAAACTTTTTCAGAGCAGCTTCGGCGGCTCGGCGATCGCTGGTTTGCATGACCAACCCCAACCCCAGGTCAAGCTTAGGATAGAGCCGACTGAAGGGGCCTTGATTGTTGGGAAACAAAAATGCCGCATATTCTCCATCCATCCAAGGCAACCAATCGCGCTCCAAGTCTAAGCCACTGAGATTGCGAATGCCATCGCGAATCACTTGCAACGCTGGCTGCAAGGTAGGCTCCGCTTGCGTAATTTCTACAAAGGATTGCCACTGCTGCTTCAGATTACGACTCGTACTGGCTAGATACGTTGCTCCAGGCAGACGGGTGAGAATCTGGTCGGCATTCGGTGTAAGCACATCGGCACTAGCAGGTTGCGGCGTTTTGTAATAAGAACTAATTTGGGTCCGAATTCCTTCCGGTTGTAGCCACACATAGCCATCTACCGTGCTGTACTCTTCGGCAATGCGTTCCAATCCTACGTTCAACCCTTGCATGGGAACAGGGTTGTTGGGCTCGGAAGCCGTTTTTAACTTGCGAGGCAGAGCAGTCTGGGTTTGGGGAGAAGTTGGCTCCTCTGTGGGTGGTGTCGTCGGAGTCGGCAATTGGGGTTGGGGAAACCGAGCTATCTCGGCAATATTGCCATAGCCCACCAACAGCGATCGCTGGAACTGAGGATTCTGGAAGGTTCGCTGAAATAAAGGATTGGTCGCTAAAGCAGGTCGATTACTGCCACGGGTATCAATCAACTGCTCAATCGGGGCCGCACTGGTCGCCGTCACCAAATAACCGGGCAAAACCGCGATCGCTAACCCTGGGCGAGCACTTGGAATCGAAGGAGTCGGGATTGATCCGCCGGGGATAGGAGGTAAGGGGAGCGAAGGTGCAGAACCAACCGCTTTTAATTTAGAGAATGTCTGACGCGCCTGAGGCCGAGTTTGAGAACTGGGTTCATCCGATGGTTCGCTCGGTTGCACGGGTTCTAGTTCCTCTGGGGCTTCAGGGCTTGCTTCCGGTGTCGCCTCCGGTTCTGGTGTTGGGCTACAATTCGCCGCGTCTGCCGCAGCATCATCACAAGTGGCTGGTTTATCAGCAGGCCACTCCCAAATCGTGACCCCCTGGTATTGACGCTCGACTGGAACCTGACCACGGGATACTTTGAGCTTGTCTAAAAAACCCTTGAAGGAACTCGCATCTTTAATTGGCGCTAGCAGCAGGGTGTAGTCATTATTGATAGCCTCTGCATCGTTGTCTAATTCGGGTTTTGGGCTATTAGCTGAGCTGTCCTTGTTTCCAGAATAGGGCATGACTGCGATCGCCACTCGGTCACCTAACCAAGGCTGCACATCCGTCGTTAAGTCTAGTCCCAGGAAAAGTGCAGGCAATCCTGTCAGAAAAGGACCAGCTTCAGCAAATAACTGAAATTGAGTCAGCGTGGTCCAAGCCTCAGTACTCGTGTTAACGAACAGCACGCCTGCCACATCGGCAGGTAACGTAGCGGTGATAGCGGCAGAAGGCTCGGTCAGTTTAGGTGGAGAGAGAGGTTGCGCGACGACATAGCTTGGATGAATCGCAAGCAAGGCTAGTAGGGGTAATGCGACGCGCTGTAGCAAAGTTTTCTCTACCTTTTTTGTTCACAGACTAGCCTATTCGCACTAGGTTTAGCAATCCGAGTCCAACTGGTTCTTCTGAGAGTTCAGGTGGGAATAATGACACCATCAGTCAGAATTGACGGCTGAGCACTGGTAGTAACTAGTAAGTAACGAGATTGCTGGAGACGATTATGATGTTGAAGAGCGAGCCGAACCGAATGCCTTATCATGGCTGGCTCCTTGAGGTCATCCCCTATGGTGACTCTTTCAAATTTGATGCCTATCACCCCAGCGTACCGGGTGGCATGAATGAAGGAGAAACCTACAGTAGCTTCGCCGCCGCCCTAGTAGCAGGTCGTCACTTCATCGATCGCGAAGTGGCAATCCAAGCCTTACTCGATGTCTTGGGCAGTTTATTAGAAGATGAAAAAATTAGCTGTGATGAGTATTGGAGCTTGACCAGCTTTTATTAAGCCAATCCTTTCACGAAACAGATCGGGAGATGATTACGATTCTTGAGGCTGGAGATAGGTCACCATCTGCTGAATGCCTCGCTGGATGCGTCGAGTGACGGTCATGGGGCTGACATCAATCCGCTCTGCGACTTCCTTGCGCGACATATCACTGAAGTACACAAGCTCGATCGCCGCTCTCGTCTTTTCTTCCAGTTGGCT
>DATNPE010000378.1:0-4320 GCA_036703355.1 Allocoleopsis sp.
AGCGTCAAGATTACCTTTGGCGTGGGCATCGCCAACTGGGAAGCTTATCGCGCCACGGTGCGGGAAGATATTGCTCATCTTCCTGGCTACAACGTCGAAAAAGCAAGAGCCATGACCGATGCCGAGGTGGAAACTCTTTTAGACCAGACCAATGGCTTGATTACCTTAGAAAATATGGAACACGCGGATGACGTGATGCTGGAGCTGGCAGGAATTTGCCCTCGGGATCGCGTCACTGTCGGCGGTGTAGTTGACACTCGCAATCCCAAAAAGCCTTTAAGCACCAATGTTCAGGTTACGGGCAGAACCTTTGAAGGCAAAATCTCCACTCACACCTTCACCCTCGGCGATGAAACCAGTATGGCCGCTAACGTCTGCGGTCCTGCCTTTGGTTATCTGAAAGCTGGATTTAACCTGCGTCAGCGCGGGATTTATGGATTGTTGAGCGCAGCAGAAGTCATGCCTCAATTTGTGCGCTAACAAATTCGGGTGAATTCCTGAGGCTCGCGATCGTTTACACTAGGAAAATTGATTTTTGCTATATAAAAATCAGTTTTCCTACTTTTTTAGGGTAGTCATTGCTCAAACCCCCTAGGGCTGAAAGCCTTGAGGGGTCAAACACCGTGGTAGCTAAAGCCTGAATACGTAAGAATCATTACCTTGGCGAGGACATGAAACTTCTCGCCACGCTTGGAATGGTTTGGCAAAAAACTACAAATAGCAATGACGCCCTCAATTCCTTTGGGAACGCTGTTACGGCAACGGTATGCAATTCAACAGGTTTTAGGTCAAGGTGGCTTTAGTCGTACCTATCTAGCCCTGGATTTAGAACGTTTTAATGAGCCTTGCGTGCTGAAGGAGTTGGCTGTTCCCCAGCAAGACGCAGCTTTATTGGAAAAAGCCCAAGCCCTCTTTCAACGCGAAGCCAGCGTTCTTTATCAGATTCAGCATCCTCAAATTCCTCGGTTTCTAGCAGCTTTTGAAGATAACCAACGCTTATTCTCAGTACAAGAATTTGTGGATGGGCAAACCTATCGTAGTTTGCTGCAAGAGAGAAAACAGCAAGGACAAACGTTCTCAGAACTAGAAGTTCTACAGTTTCTCAACCATTTGCTGCCAGTTTTGACCTATATCCACGATCGCAACATTATTCATCGTGATATTTCTCTAGAGAATGTCATGTTGCGTTTGCGAGATCATCAAGCTGGAACCACCCACTCCGCTTTAGGATTGCCAGTTTTAATTGATTTCGGGGCTGTTAAGTCAGTCGCCAACTATTTGTATACGGCTTTCCCTGCCTTGTCCGGGGCCTCGCAGCCTTCGGCGATTACCTGCGTGGGTAAGGTTGGCTATGCACCGCCAGAGCAGCTGCAAACAGGTAAAGTGCACCCCCATAGCGACTTGTATGCCTTAGCTGCTAGTTGCCTGGTTTTACTTACAGGGAAAGAACCCAAAACGCTACTAGATAGCGGCACGCTTGACTGGCAATTGCAGCCTTACGCTCAAATTAGCGATCGCTTTGAGGCCATTTTGCATAAAATGCTGTCTTTGCGCCCTGGCGATCGCTATCAATCGGCTCAAGCCGTACTGAGCGAGTTGCAACCCTTGATAGAAGGCTCTATACCAGCCACGACCTTAAGTACCAATGCTTCTGTCACCCCTGAACCTGCCTCAGCTACTCCTAGCTCACCGATTATTTTCTCTAAAGCGAGAGTCCCGGAAAGCAGCGATCGTTCAGCCACTTCTTTAGGCACAGTTCAAGCACAAAAATCCTCTCTAGGCTCTCGCAAACCTTGGCATCGCTGGGTTGGTCTCGGCGTTGGCTTGGGTATGACGATTCTGCTGGGGCTGACAGTGCCAATGATATGGCGCTTAACGGTGACTGGGAGCCAGCAGCGCAACGAAGTTTGGGTTTCAGGAACTCGGGTTCCCCAGTCAGAAGCCTCTCAAATCATGGGTGCGGAGGTTCCCGCAGGGACAACTCCCTCTAGCGTGAATCAAGCTGAACCGATTCAGTTTAGGTCAGGTGCCATCTCCAGCGTCATCCAGGGTAATCTGCAAAATCGCCAACTGAAATCCTATGTGCTACGAGCCTTTCAGGGTCAAATCATGACTGTTGCCCTCACTGGGTCTGAGGTCACGATGAATGTCTTAGGCTCTGACCAGAAAGGCATCGATGCTGCGGCTTATCAAACTCAAAACTGGACAGGGCAACTGCCACAGAATGACGACTATTTCATTCAAGTCACTGGTTCCGGTGGCTACAAGCTGGAAATCGCGATTACACCGATGAGTCAAGCCAGTCCAGCCGCCACCCCTACTCAGTCAATGACTCGGATTACTATTGCGCCCGGGGCAACAGGAGCCAAAGTCGCTGGCAATGTAGTCCCAGGACAACCTCGGCGGTACTTGTTAGCTGCTAAACGAGGTCAAACTGGCGTGATTCAGGTGGTTCAAGGTTCAGTTCAAGTCAAGGCGATCGCTCCTAACGGACAACCTCTGAGTTCCACCAAGATGCAATCTCAAATTTGGCGAGGAAAATTTCCTCAACCTGGAGACTATATCCTCGAAATTACCGCTCTCAAACCTGAAAAGTTTACAATTTCGCTACAACTTCGCTAGGCAACTCTGGTTCTTCGCTTTTTTGTCAATCTTCTGAGGTCAAACTACTAGAAGCTTCAGGTTCTACACTTTCTTCTTCAACAGTGATCTCTAGCGATTGTGTGATGAAGGGTAGCCCAGCTCCCTGAAGACCCCGCTTAATTCGGGCTGGTGTCTGATCAAAAGTGACAAATAGAGGATGAACTGCTTCAGCGCCTTCGTTCAAAATATGCTCATATTGAGGTGGCATTAACCATTCATACCCCCGGTCTAGCCAGATTTGGGTTTGTCGCCAACGACCTAGTAATTCAGAGAAATCTTCTTGAGGGCGATGAATAAAGACTAAAATTTCCACTCCAGTTTTAATTTTCCACTCTGGGTCACACATCATAATTGCCACCTCGCAAGGCAGCCGCACTAATTCCTTCGCTCTAGGACGAGTGTGACCATACTCAGCATTGCTATGCTCACGTAATTGCTCAGGCTGCGCGATTCTGACGAGGGGCAAAGGAATCGTAATGATGCTCTCTTCAGAGCGACGCATACTGGGAACCATTTCTAAGTAAGGCCGATACTGTTTTAATAGAGCGATCGCTGCCAACTGATTACTGTATTCAGCCAGCAATTCTTCGTAATGGGATGGTTGAATAGCCATAGCTCAGTTAAACATCGCAGTTATCAATGGGCCTTTCCGTATTGTACCCAGGTTTAAAAGTTCAGCTTTTAGTCCTTAGATAGTAGCCGTAAAAGTCTTGGCCAATAAGAATCTAGTGCCAACAAAAAAGCCCTCCACTGCAAGTAGAGGACTTTAGACAAATGAAATTGAAGAGTTGGAGCGATTAGCCAATACTTTCAAACACCTTGAACATAGGCAAATACATAGAGAGCAGAATTGAACCGACCATGCCTCCTAAAAACATAATCATGATCGGTTCCATAATGCTAGTTAGTGCTTTGACAGCTTGCTCCACCTCATCTTCATAGAAGTCAGCAACTTTCATCAGCATTTTGTCAACTTCCCCAGTTTCTTCGCCAATGCTAATCATTTGAATAGCCATAATGGGGAACACCTGCTCTCTTTGCAGAGCAATGCTGATCATACCTCCCGTTTGAATTTCTCTTCGCGCCTCATCAATTGCGTTAGAAACTACTTGGTTACCCGCCGTATCTCTTACAATCTCCAAAGCAGTTAAGATGGGTACGCCAGAGCGAGTGAGCGCTCCAAAAGTTCGGCAAAAACGAGCCGTTGCGGTCTTCTGGATGAGATCACCAAATAAAGGCGCTTTGAGTGATAGACGGTCGATGGTTTCACGACCCACCCGTGTTTTGTAGTATTGCTGATAAGCAAAGCTCAGACCAAAGAGAACCAGAATCAGCCCCACCACATACTGCGGAGTTCTGAGGAACTTACTGATGGCAAGCATAGCTTGAGTAAAAGCAGGCAACTCTGTCCCTAGTTCCTCGAAAATGGATGCAAACGTGGGCAAGAGGAAAACGGTCATACCAATAAAAATAACCGTTGCCAACACCCCTACAGTTACCGGATAAGCCATTGCTGACTTAATTTGGTTCTGCAACCGAGCGATATCTTCGAGTAGCTTGGCAAGACGGTTAAGAACTTCGTCGAGTACACCACCCACCTCACCTGCCTGCACCATACTGACGTACAGCATGTCAAAACATTGGGGGTGCTTACGCATTGCGTCAGACAGGTTAGTC
>DATNPE010000379.1:0-8643 GCA_036703355.1 Allocoleopsis sp.
CGATCTAACGGAATTCTCATCATTCACCCCAACGACAGCAGCAATTAGAAATAGTTCGAGCTGAATCTGATTAATAACCTCAATCAAAATTCAAACACTATTTGCTGTCCTGAAATGGAATATATACGATTCTTTTCAAACCAACCTAGTACAGTTTTGGTCAATTTCTACTAATACAGTTTAGCCATCACTTAACTGTATTAGTTGCTGTCTCTAGGATTTGAATTTTTCTAACCTTAGCATCCCCCGATCGCATGAATCCACAGGGCGAGGCAGCTTTTTGGTAACTGATTTACAGTAAAATAATCAATCATGCTACACATCTTTTATTGTTGCTGCCGTGAGTAATCTTAGGCTTAAAAACTGTACTAGTTAAATTGAGTTATTTTTGTACCTTTTCAATTAAAAGTAAAACCTTTCAAAGTAATAAAAGCATCTTTAATTACCTCTTTTGAGGTTCATCATGAAAACCCTAAACTTTGCCTCCTCAACCGCTCAAAGCCTCTCGCACCTATGGCAAGCTTTGAGACAAATGCTGGCTCGTTATGCAGAAATTCGAGTTTGGCAAAAAAGCGATCGCCAAGGAAATTTCTATTGGCACGGCTACAATCCCAGCAATGGTGAATATGTCTGCTTTGGCACAGAAGCAGAAATTCGGATGTGGATTGAGGAGCATTACTATAGATAAATCCAGTTTTTCGCTAGGCTTTTAGATGTTGCTGAGTCATCAAAGCCAAGGAACTGAGAACAAGCATGGGACTGACAATCACGCAGGTAGACGCATTTACCAATCAACCCTTTAGCGGCAATCCTGCTGCTGTCTGTGTTTTACCTGAACCTCGCCCCGATCAGTGGATGCAGCAAGTGGCGCGAGAAATGAACTTATCAGAAACTGCTTTTCTGCTGCAACAGGAAGATGGTTTTAATCTCCGTTGGTTCACACCCACCGTTGAAGTGGATCTGTGCGGTCATGCCACGCTCGCCAGCGCCCATGTCTTGTGGGAGTTAGGATATCTAGAACCCGCTCAGGAAGCTCGATTTCACACTCGCAGCGGCCTGCTCACCGCACAGCGACAAGAAGATTGGATCACCCTCAACTTTCCCGCTCAACCTGCCACTGCGATCGCTCCTCCTGCTGAACTCGCGGCGGCTCTTGGTGGTGCAAATATACAATATGTCGGCAGTAATCAGATTGACTACTTAGTCGAACTAGAATCAGCAGCCGTGATCCGTGATCTGCAACCAAACCTCTCCCTACTCAAAACATTTTCCGTCCGTGGCATCATCGTCACTAGCCGAGCCGATACTGAAGCATATGATTTCGTCTCTCGCTTCTTCGCCCCCCAGTCGGGCATTGACGAAGACCCTGTGACAGGTTCTGCTCATTGTTGCCTCGGTCCCTTCTGGCAAGAACGCCTCCAAAAAGATGAATTTCTCGCTTATCAAGCCTCTCCTCGCGGTGGTGTTCTGCGCGTTCAGTGTCAAGGCGATCGCGTTGCCATTGCTGGGCAAGTGGTTACGGTGTTGAGAGGGGAGCTGATTGAGTGAGGGGTGAGGAGTGAGGGGTGAGGAGTAAAAGATAAAAGTGAGGAGTTAGAAGTAAAGCATGGGTATCAAGCTAGAGACGATTGTGCCTTGGGGGCGATCGCTGAGCGAATACATCGCCATGTTCAACCTCACCCCCTCAGACTTTAACGGCAAAATTCTCGACTGTGGGGGTGGGCCTGCCAGCTTTAATGCTGAAATGACTCGCCAAGGTTACTCCGTCACATCCTGCGATCCGATTTACCAATTCACTGCTGACGAGATCTCCCAAAGAATTCAGGAAACTTATCCCAAAATTATCAATGGCGTTGCAGCCAATCCAGATAGCTATGTGTGGAATGCGATCGCCTCTCCTGAGCAATTAGGGAAAGTCCGCATGGCTGCCATGAGCCAATTTCTCCAAGACTTTCCCGCTGGATTTTCAGCAAGACGCTACCTGACCGCTAAACTTCCCAGTCTCCCTTTTGCCAACCAGCAATTTAACCTAGCCCTCTGCTCCCATCTGTTATTTAGCTATTCTGAACAACTGTCAACCGAGTTTCACATCCAAGCGATCGCCGAACTCTGCCGCATTGCCACCGAGGTCCGCATCTTCCCACTTCTAGACATCTCCGGTGAACCCTCCCCCCACCTGCACCCCGTGATTCACCAACTCAAACAACAAGGCTTCCAGCCAGAAATATCAACCGTTGCTTACGAATTCCAAAAAGGGGGCAACCAACTCCTCACAATCAAATCCTAATCCCTGAAAACACCAACCATCAACCCCTTCGGAGGGGGTCTGGGGGAAGCGGGCCGTCCCCCAGAAAGGGGTTTGGGGGTCTTCCCCCAAGGCTCGGATTGCCAAAGAGCCAACCTGCTAGCTGTCACAGCTCCATCCAGACAAAACCTTAGGTTTACCGTCGCGATCGCCAACTCAACCTCAGCCAATCGAAGTTCTGGATGAGCCACTAACTACTAACCGCCACCAGCAGGATTTACTCAAGCTATAGAACTTCCACAGTTCAACGTGCACCAGCGAGGTAAATCCAATGAACTTCAAGCAAACCGTACTCAGCTTCTTCCCTTGGCTCCAGTCCAACTCAGCATCTAACTCAACCGCCAACCTAGAACCAAACACAATTACCGAAGCCAACCCTGCCCCGCAACCTCCCGTCATGATGGCCGCCTACAGCACAAAATCTAGAAAAATACCGGGTCGTCGTAGCCCCGCAGGTTCTCGTCACCACTAATCCTACGAAGGGTTGACAATGGCAAGATGCATCGCTACTGGGTGATTTCACAACGCGATCGCACTTGAGTTGAGTCAATACTGACAAGATTGCTGGCTACTCAGTACCTACACCGCCGTAGATATTCTGTTAGTCACCACTCAGGGCCGCCCACAACGACAGCGATCGCAAAAGCGCCCCTCACACCACAACTGCAACGATTAGTCCTTGAGGGAGTCTAGTAACTCTGTGAGTGCCGCAAAAGTATCTGGGTTACCGATGATGAGGTCACCATTCGCATCCATAGAGAAGTCTTCGCCGAACTCGAAGCCACTGCGAATGAGGAATACTACGATGTCAACCTTAAAGTCATCCATGATTTGCAGATGAAAGCCTATACCTGATCTAAGTAAAATTAAGCGCTCTAGCCACCCATCTAGGGGACTAATTCAGGAAGTTAAGGCTCTAACCTATGATAATTGTTGAGTTGGAAGTAGCTCGATCAGCCATTGCTTTTTCGAGAAAATATGCTCCAGACATTCAGGATAGAGATAGCTCTTCACTGCTGCATAAGGTTCCAGCAACTGCACTGAAAGATAAACCTGCTCGTTTTCCTCTAATTGCAGCCCTAGAACGGCTAGCACTTTGAGCGTGCCATCGGTCCGATGCGTCAGGCGATAGGTTTTACCTGGAATTAGTGGCATTGGCCCTAGATACTTGTCGGGTTCAGAGCGATCGCGCCATCGCAAATAGACATAAGCTTTACCGTTGATATATTTAATCTCAATTTTGCGGCGTTTTTTAATGGCTGCTGGCGTAGATATTTCTTCATTGAGAAAAGTTCGTGCCGTTAGCACATGCTCTACTTCTAGTTGCAAATCTTCTAGTTGCTCTGCTGCCAAAGTAGCAATTAATTCTAAAATTACTTTATAGCGATTTTTAGAGTTTAATTGTTGAGCTAGCTTCAAAACTGTTTGTGGAGTTGGTTTGGGAGGATCAGTGCCCATTGGGGTAGATGGTGTTAAATTGATCACTCTAAACTAGATATCCCTGCTAGGAATTCTACAAAAATTCTCTGGCTAACTAACTATTCTGTATCAGAGCTTTACAGCTTCCTCTAGCTATTGCCCCATTGCTAACTCATACCTTTAGGGAACTTTAAGACTTTAGATGCTTCAGAACTTAAGGGAAACTTAAGAGCGATGCCAAGGCTCAATTTAGGTCACTATTTTGTTTGCTCAATGGCATAACTGAGTGCACCAAATTGATGCTGATGAGCGCATTCTCTTAGCTAGCCGTTTGTGGAGGTGTGAATGAATCGCCCTAGCTTAGATTTCCAGACTCGGTGGCATCTACAAGCAGCATTAGGCCAAAACCGCCAACCTGGACAGTTACGGCAACGGGTTGGAACTGCCAAACAGTTAGCTTTACTCGCCTTAGTCGGGTTAATTGTTTTTCCCACTCCAGGCATGGCGCAGTTTGCTCAGACAGTTCCAAATCTACAAGCTCCGACTGCAACGACCGGAGATGCAGGCTATATTCTGGGGGCAGGCGATCGCATTAAAATAGATTTCTTTGAAGTGCCAGAGTACAGCGGCGAATTTCTGGTATTGCCCAGTGGCACTGTGAATTTACCTCAAGTGGGCGCAGTTTCCATCCAAGGCCAAACCCTCAAGCAAGCCTCTAATACCATTGGGGCTAAATTTGCCCCTTATTTAAGACAGCCTTTAGTCACCATTAGCTTGTTATCGGCTCGACCGATTAAGGTGGCGATCGCTGGGGAAGTGACTCGTCCTGGTTCCTACACCACCAAGCCAGAAGCCTCAGCCACTGATATTGGAGCTACTTCAGTCACCCGGATGATCGAGCTGGCGGGGGGAATTACTCAAGCTGCAGATATTCGTCGAGTCCAAATTCGCCGAGCTGGACCGGGTAGTGGTAGCGCCGCTGTGTTTAATGTTGATCTGTGGCAACTCTTAAAAACAGGAGATATTAGCCAGGATATTGCGCTGCGGGATGGCGACAGTATCTACATTCCTGCCTCTGAGAGCATCAACCTGGATGAAGCATCTCAGCTGGCATCCACCAGCTTCTCGACGAAAGAAACTCGTCCGCTCAAAGTTGCGATCGTTGGGGAGGTGCAACGACCTGGTCCTTATGTAATTAGCGGCACTACCGATAACGAAGCAGGTACCACCACGATTACTCAACAAGAAATTCCGACGGTGACGAAGGCGATTCAAGTGGCAGGTGGTATCACCCAAACGGCTGATATTCGCAATATTGAACTGCGCCGTCGCACCAATTCTGGCCCTGCTCAGGTCACCAAAATTGACTTCTGGCAACTTCTGTCAGGCGGCGATCTGCGCCAAGATCTACCGCTGCAAGATGGCGACACCATCGTGATTCCGACCGCTACTGCCCTCAGCGCCAAGGAGGCTACAGAACTCGCCGCCGCTAGCTTCTCCCCCGATAAAATTACTGTCAATGTGGTGGGTGAAGTCGTCAAACCTGGAGCCGTAGAAGTTCCACCCAACACCCCGCTCAACCAAGCCGTCTTAGCTGCCGGAGGCTTTAATAAGCGTCGCGCCAAACAAAGCGCTGTGACATTGGTTCGTCTCAATCCGGACGGCACCGTGTCAAAACGAGTCATAGAAGTTAACCTGGCCCAAGGCTTAAACGACAAGAACAACCCACCGTTACGCAACAATGACACGGTGATCATTGGTCGATCGTCTCTCGCAGGAATTTCCGATACCCTGGGCAACGTCCTTTCACCCCTCAGTGGTGTCTTCGGATTATTTAGACTACTCGGTTTGTAGCAACTCCAATCCTCTTTTTTCTCTTGACCTGGCGATCGCTTGCCGTTAGGATATGAGAAGTCATATCCAGTTTGTCTTATGCTCACCCAGCAGCGATCGCCACAACATCCCTCAACCCTACTGCTAGGGCTGGGACTGCTGCTGCGCCTTGGGCGCAAATAATTCTGTGAGCTTAATCTAGTTTTTCCAAATCTAACCACTCTTCTGGAGGGGGTCTGGGGGACGCAGCCGTCCCTCAGCGGGGGTTTGGGGGCAGGTGCCCCCAAGGGCTTGGCTTTAGAGTTTCAGAATATTTAGCTATCTATTGTCTTAACTTGACGGGAGATTTCTCATGCGACTGCAACACAAACTTGAGGCATTGCTGCGACTGCCGATGGGTTGTCAGGCTCGGATTGAGTGGCAACCTACATTGCAATCTGACAACCCCTACATCTCCATGACTTCTGCCACCCCATCTCATCAACCTCAGAAATTAAGGATTTGTCGATCATGTTGAAACAGCCTGCTAGCAAATATCGCCCCTTTCCGACCGTCGCCTTGCGCGATCGCACCTGGCCCGACCATATCATCTCCCAACCTCCCATCTGGCTCAGCACCGACTTGCGCGACGGTAATCAAGCGCTGATCGAGCCGATGAACAAAGAGCAAAAGTTGCAGTTTTTCAATCTCCTGGTCCAGATTGGCTTCAAAGAAATCGAAGTTGCCTTTCCCTCCGCTTCACAAACTGACTTCGACTTTGTGCGCCATCTGATTGAACAGAATTTGATTCCCGATGATGTCACCATTCAAGTTCTGACACCTGCCCGTGAATCCTTGATTCGCCGCACGTTTGAGTCTCTACGGGGTGCCAAACGCGCGATCGTGCATCTCTACAACGCCACCGCTCCCGTGTTCCGTCGCGTCGTATTTGGGCTCGATCGCCCTGGTACTATCGACCTCGCAGTCACCGCCGCCCAACTCTTTAACGAACTCGCTGCCGAGCAACCAGACACCGATTGGCGCTTTCAATATTCGCCGGAAGCCTTCACCGCCACAGAGCTAGACTTTGCCAAGGAGATCTGTGATGCCGTGCTAGAAGTTTGGCAGCCCACTCCCGAACGTAAAGCGATCATCAATCTCCCTGCTACGGTGGAAGTTGCTACTCCCAATGTTTTCGCCGATCAGGTGGAGTGGATGCATCGTCATTTGGCTAAGCGAGATAGTGTAGTTTTAAGCGTGCATCCTCACAATGACCGAGGTTGTGCGATCGCCGCCGCAGAGCTAGCTCAAATGGCAGGAGCCGATCGCGTCGAAGGCTGTCTATTTGGCAATGGCGAACGTACCGGAAATGTAGATTTGGTGACGCTTGCTCTCAATCTCTACACCCAAGGCGTTGACCCAGGTTTAGACTTCTCCCAAATTAATCACGTTGCTAGATTGGTGGAAGACTGCACGCAACTGCCGATTCATCCCCGTCATCCCTATGTGGGTGATTTGGTCTTTACTGCTTTCTCTGGTTCGCATCAAGACGCAATCAAAAAAGGATTCGCCGCTCAATCATCAGATGATGTTTGGGAAATTCCTTACTTACCCCTTGACCCCGCTGATGTTGGCCGCACCTACGAGTCTGTGATTCGCGTCAACAGCCAATCTGGTAAAGGTGGGATTGCCTTTTTGTTAGAGCGGGACTACAACTTGGTGTTGCCTCGGCGCTTACAGATCGAGTTCAGCCGCATTGTGCAGCAAGCTGTCGATACTCACGGGCAGGAGATGGCCGCAGCCGACTTGTGGAAGTTATTTGAGCAGGAATATTTACAAGCAGTTTCACCCTTTAAATACCTCTCTCACCAGCTCACAGAAGTAGATTCCCAGCAGATGATCAGCGTGACATTGGAGAAGGATGGTCAGCCAGTTACCATACAAGGACAAGGGAATGGCCCGATCGATGCGTTTCTCCAAGCCTTGAATTTGGATATCCGCGTAGATCATTATGAGGAACATTCCCTCAACCAAGGTAGTGACTCCGCCGCGATCGCCTATGTGGAAGTCACCAGCGATCGGATCTCTGGTTCGCTGCATGGCGTGGGTATTCACCCGAATATTGTCACCGCATCTTTGTTAGCCATTCTCAGCGGCGTGAATCGAGTGCTGTCGCATAGCGAGGAATGATGTACATATTGCGCTGACTTCACCCGTGGGGGCGGGTTTAACTAAATCTTTCGGACATACCAACATCTTGGCTACAAAACCCGCCCCTACAAATGTTTTAGCCCTCAAAGCTGGGTATTGCGATATTGCAGGCGATATAACTGGGCGAAAAGGCGATCGCGCTTGAGCAGTTCTGCCATTGTTCCTTGCTCTGTCACCTGTCCCTCTTCGATCACAATAATCTGATCAGCTTGCTCAATGGTTGAGAGGCGATGGGCAATTACAATTAGGGTACAGCGTTGACTGAGCCTATGAATCGCTTCTTGGATTAGATGTTCTGAGATACTGTCTAGAGCGTTAGTAGCTTCATCTAGAATTAAGATTTCAGGATTACGGATCATGGCGCGAGCTAGCGCTAGGCGTTGCCGCTGGCCTCCAGAAAGTCGCACGCCCTGATCACCGACTTGGGTTTGGTATCCCTGCGGTAGCTGGGTAATAAATTCATGGGCATTGGCTTGTTTGGCAGCGGCAATCACTTCTGCTTCTGTGGCTGCGGGCCGACCGTAGGCAATATTTTCATAAACCGTGGCGCTAAAGATATGTACGCTTTGACTGACTACCGCAATGCGATCGCGCCAGTCGGCCAAGTTGAGTTGTGGTAACGGGTGACCGTCGATCTCAATTTCGCCACTGGTAGGGTCATAAAAACGACAGATCAGGCTAATCAAGGTAGATTTACCTGCGCCCGAAGGTCCTACGATCGCCGTGGTTTTGCCTTTGGGAATACAGATGGAGATATTTTGTAGCGCTGTTTTTTCGCCCGCACCATAACGAAAATCTACAGCTCGAAACGCGATCGCCTGCCGCAATCCTGTAAACGGCGTTTTGCCAGAACGGATATAGGGCTTATCACTGCGATCGAGCAGAGACATGACATC
>DATNPE010000380.1:0-2973 GCA_036703355.1 Allocoleopsis sp.
TAGCACTCACCAAGCTTGGGAGTTGCTGCCCCTCTGCCCACCACGTCGCCAGGAATCCAGAGGGAAAGACATAGTGCCCCCAAAGGGCATCATAGGGATGAGTTTGGTGTAGCCAATCCAGCACATTTAGAGTGTGCGGCATCGTCATATCCCAGGCGCGATAGAGACCAATCCGATGCACGCGCAATTTCCCAGCGCTGGTTGCGATCGCCTCTGGGGGCCGCACCTCTCCCGGCGACAAATAACGGCTCCAAGTCACGACATCCACATCCACACCCAATTGGCAAAGGGTGGCAGTAATGCGACCTGCACTCGTGGCGACTCCCCCCAAGTCTGGTGGAAATCGCTCAGTTATGAAGAGAAGATGCTGCAACGGTAAATGAACGAACCTAACTAGGACTCAATTTTGACAGACAAGATTTTGTCGTCTTTGCGAATGGCATTCACCACATCGATATCCTCGGTTTTGCCAAACACAGTATGCTTGCCGTCGAGGTGGGGCTGAGGCGAGTGGCAAATAAAGAATTGGCTACCGCCTGTATCTTTACCTGCGTGAGCCATTGATAAGCTACCTGCTTGGTGCTTATGGGGGTTACCAGCGGTTTCGCACTTAATCGTGTAGCCAGGGCCGCCTGTGCCAGTTCCTTGAGGACAACCGCCTTGAATCACAAAGTTGGGGATGACGCGATGGAAGGTGAGGCCGTCGTAGAACCCTTTATTGGCAAGGTCCACAAAATTCTTCACCGTGTTAGGGGCATCCTGCTCAAATAGCTCCAGGTTGATGGTGCCCTTGTCGGTTTTCATTATGGCGCGGGTCATGGTCTCTCCTTAGATAAGCCGAGATGGCTGATGGTATCTGCCAGCCAATTCATCTCATCCAGCTTAGAACAAA
This sequence comes from Allocoleopsis sp., assembly GCA_036703355.1. GTDB lineage: Bacteria > Cyanobacteriota > Cyanobacteriia > FACHB-46 > FACHB-46 > Trichocoleus. The sequence goes on from DATNPE010000380.1 coordinate 893, forward strand.
AGTCGCGATCGCTACATTTCAACCCAGCAGCAATGCGCTCTAGTTCCCCTTGCCCTATTGATCCTTGTCTAAGCAGACTCTGGATTCAGCTTGGCCAACTCCCAAGTCGCGTAGGTGCCAATCGGACTCCAAATTAAGTAAGGAATCAACAGTGCCGCAGCAGTAGCCGAAACGGGCGCAACCACCGCTGCTAGAATCCAACCTAAAACTGCCCCAGTACCGCCAATATAGGTGCCAATCGTCAGGTTCCGCAGCCATAGCGTTAGCGGCTGATAAACAATCGTCACAATTTCTAGCAGCAGATAGAATCCCATGAGCCACCAAGTTTTGGAGCTGCCCGGATCTCGCTCCCAGACGTTGTAAGCAGACCAAGCGCCACAGACAAAAACCACCGTCCAAATCACCGGGATCGCAGGTTCAAAGGTGAGCCAGCTTGGACGACGTAAGCGCCGAAACCACTTCACATCACGGGGCCGAATTACACTACCGCCGATCGCCACCAAAAAAGTGACGGCTGCAATCACCATCCAAGACTTGATCATGCTTTTAGCTTCCTCTGGGCCACACGCTGCACTTTGCCCAAATTGGTTCTAAGCACTCTGAGCAAAGATGAATATGAAGCGATTGTGTCAGGCCATCAGGTCAGCCGTAATCGACCAGCGGAAAGATTAGTGCGCTGCCTCAGGGTTGAGTCGCATCATTTCTAATGTGGCGTAGGTACCAATCGGACTCCAAATCAGGTAGGGCAAGAGTAACAGCACGGCCCAACCAGAGATCGGCCAAATGGAGCTAGCGAGGAAAACACCGAGAACCACCCCAATGCCGCCCAGTACGACCCCCACTTTGATGTTTCGCAGCCTCAAGGTGAGGGGAATATAAGCCACTGTAATCACCTCTAGCAGCAGATACAGCGCCATCAAGAGCCATGCCTGTAAGCTGCCAGGACTTTGCTCCCAAACAAAATAGGCAGAGGCAGCTCCACAACTAAAAATCACCGTCCAAATCACCGGAATTAATGGCTCAAAAAACAACCACAAGGGTCGCTGTAACTCTGCTGCCCATTTTGTGTCACGGGGTCTAATCCAAGCAGCGCCTAAAGCGACGAGAAAGGTGATGCCACCAATGACCATCCAGGATTGAATCATAATTTTTACTCTCCTAATCCTGAACCGCTTGCTTCACGGATTGAGGCGGCTCAGCTTATGTTCATGGTGGCAAGCGACTCCGGAGCCTGAATCAGTCGTGGGTCAGAACCTACGCTCCAGCAATTCAAGGCAGGAGTTTAAACAGTGGTTAGAGTGTGGTTAGACGGTGGCGATCGCTTCTGGAGATAATCCTTTCTGAGCCAGCCAATCCCGATTGAACAACCGAGACTGATACCGGGAGCCGCTGTCACACAGAATGGTCACGATCGTATGTCCAGGCCCCATTTGCTTAGCGAGTTCTACCGCAGCGGCGACATTGATGCCACTAGAGCCACCCACAAAGATGCCTTCTTCTCGCAGCAAGCGATACACCACTTCTACACATTCTTGGTCATGGATGCGAATGGCATCATCGGCAGGTGCGCCTTCCATGTTGGCTGTAACGCGGCTATTGCCAATACCCTCGGTAATGGAGCTACCCTCTAGGTGAATTTCACCCGTTTTCACATAACTGTAAAGACCGCTACCCATTGGATCAGCCAACACGGCTCTGATGTTAGGGTTCTTTTCCTTGAGAAACATGGCGACCCCAGCGTAAGTTCCACCTGTGCCTGTGGAGGTGATCCAGGCATCGACTTTACCCTCAGTTTGTGCCCAAATTTCTGGCCCGGTGGTTTCGTAGTGCGCTAACCGATTGGCTAAGTTATCGAACTGGTTGGCCCAGATGGCATTTTCCATCTCTTCAGCAATGCGGCCAGAAAGTCTGACGTAGTTGTTGGGGTCTTTGTAGGGCACGGCTGGCACAGGTCTCACTTCTGCGCCTAGGGTTCGTAGGGTATCAATTTTTTCTTGGGATTGGGTGTCAGGGATGATGATCAGGCACTTGTAGCCCTTGGCATTGCAGATGTGCGCCAGTCCAATTCCGGTGTTGCCTGC
>DATNPE010000381.1:0-3366 GCA_036703355.1 Allocoleopsis sp.
TCCAAAACCCTGCGCCATAGGTGACGCTCATCAGGGTAAAGGAACTCATCAATCGCAAGGTGGTTTGCGTCCAAACTAAGCCATGCCATTCATTCGTCCAGACTAGCAGTGCCATCACAACTGGTTCGATGGTTAGCAGTAGCAGATTTCTCCGCGCCATCCACTTGGTACGCCCTGTGTATTGAAGTGCAAAGATCAGCCAAGCCGCTGGAACGACAACGATTCCTAAGTACTGAACTTTTCCTGCCAAAACTTTGCTGGCTAAGTCGATGCTACTGAGTTCCCAGATGTATCCGAGCAGCCATTCTGAGACAGGCAGCATGAACAGGGCAAAGGTTGTAGCAATGCTAGCAGAGCGACGCTGCCACGCCAGGTATACCAGGGTCATCGCAACCCCAGTAGTGATGAGCAGCGGCAAAGTATATGGAGTAAACTGCCAACGCAGCATACTGGGAAATTCCCTCTTGTCAGGGAGTGCTTAAATTGGCTGACTTAAAAAGAACTGCATCTTTTCTAATAATTGATTGAAATTGACTGGCTTGGTTTCATATTCATCACACCCTGCGGCCAAACATTTCTCGCGATCGCCTGCAAGGGCATGAGCTGTCAGCGCAATGATTGGGATGGTGTGGGTTGTCGGTGTCGCCTTAATCCGCTGCGTTGCTTGCCAACCGTCCAGAACAGGTAAACTCATATCCATGAGAATCAGGTCGGGCGTTTCTGATTGGGCGATCGCGACTGCTTGGGCACCATCAGCGGCATGGACGACTTGATAGCCCCGCATCTGTAACCGCCGCAACATCATAAAAGAGTTCACCTCGTTATCTTCAACGAGTAAAATTTTGGTCATATATTTTTGGCTAGCCTGCTGACTTAAAAATGGCTAAATAACGGCTAAATATTCTTGCTGTATACCTAAGCGCCTCTATATCTAGTTGTATAGCAAGATGCTGAAATCGCTACCGAGTTCCTACGTGGGTTGACTTTACCTTCAGAATAGTCTATTCGGTATCTCTCGCTACTGTATATTTAGTAACTTCAATGCCAATGCCTGCTACCTGGAAAATTAGAAAGATTTGCTTCGATTGGGGGCAGCGTACCTACTTAATGGGAGTCCTCAATGTGACACCCGATAGTTTCAGTGATGGTGGGCAGTTTGACTCTGTAGCCACTGCGCTAGAGCAAGCTAAACACTTGGTGGCGGCGGGAGCCGATATTTTAGACATCGGCGGCCAATCTACCCGACCCCAAGCGGCTGAAGTAGAGGTAGACACTGAACTGGCGCGAGTGATTCCGGTGATAGAAGCGGTGCGATCGCAACTAGAGGTACCAATTTCAGTCGATACCACCCGATCTATAGTTGCTAAAGCCGCAGTGGCAGCGGGTGCTGACATCGTCAATGACATTTCGGGTGCCACCTTTGACCCAGAAATGTTACCTACCGTGGCAGCGCTGCAAGTGCCGCTGATTTTGATGCATATCCGAGGCACTCCCCAGACGATGCAGCAGTTGACCGAGTACCAAGATTTGGTGGGTGAGATTCAAGCATTTCTGCAAGACCGTATAGCAGCGGCGATCGCGGCAGGTATCGATCCTGCTCACCTGATGATTGACCCAGGGATTGGCTTTGCCAAAACCTACGCGCAAAACTTAGAACTGTTGCGTCGGGTTGCGGAGTTTCGAGCCTTAGGTTGCCCGATTTTAATTGGCCCTTCGCGCAAAAGCTTTATTGGTCACATCCTGAATCAGCCTGACCCACAGCAACGAGTCTGGGGCACCGGGGCTGCTTGCTGTGCGGCGATCGCAGGTGGAGCGGATGTAGTGCGCGTGCACGATGTGGCAGAAATGCGAGATGTTTGTCGAGTGGCGGATGCCATTTGGCGGCAATCTTAGCGCTTAGCTTGTTCTCCATCACACCTTACAACCGTAAGCTAGAAGCAGCGAGCTAGAACCCTTTAACTGGAGTAAGAGCCATTGCCAGGGCCACCACCTGCTCCCGGAGCATAGCCATCGGGGACCGTGGGCGACTCCATTAAGTTCTCCAAGGCTTCGCTCATCGCCTTCGGGTCCATAAAGATCACTTTGGAGTTCGGGCTTTCACCCAGCTTTTGGTTGGCCTCGACATACCTTTGGGCAATCAGGTATTTCAGTACTTCACTGGTATTCGGTTGAGCCTGCAATGCCTTGGCAATCAATCGCATCGATTCCACGGTACCTTCTGCCTCCGAGATCGAAGCGCGTTTGCGAATTTCAGCGGCTCGTTGTTGTGCCATTGATTCCAAGAGGGAAGCAGGTGGTGAAATGTTTTGCACCTCCACCCTTGTGACCTTTACGCCCCAAGCAGCAGTTGCTTCATCCAACTGGTTTAACAAGGTTTGGTTGATCTCGGAGCGCGAGGAATAGGTGTCTTCCACCTTCATTTGCCCCAAAGCCGATCGCAAGGTCGTTAACACCAAGTTTTTAATCCCGGACTCCACATCCTCAACCGCGTAGAAGGCTCGTTCTAGCTCCAAAATCCGCCAGTAAACTACAGCGTCCACTTTCAGGCAGACGTTATCTTTCGTGATTGCTTCTTGGGGTTCCACGTCCAAAACCTGCTCGCGTACGGTGTCTTCCAAAACGATGGAGTCTACGAACGGCACAATAAAGTTTAAGCCAGGAGTAAGTTTACGGTGATAGCGGCCCAGTCGTTCCACCAACGCTTCGTTGCCTTGGTTGATGATTTTTACAGAGCCAACGGTATAACCGACGATGACTAGCGCTAAGGCGGCAAGAATAGACTCCATAGATCAATCAACTCCCGATGCATGGGTAAGGCAGAAACGTAGCACCAATATCAACCTGGACTGTGTCCCTTCAGTGTAGTCCTTCGTTCGATCAGCGTTAGGGTGGGCTGTCGGAAATCTCCAGATCCGAGTAGTTGGCAGGGATGACAAAGAGGGTGTTGCCTTGCCGACCCACGACATAGACTCGTTGTTGAGGCGCGATCGCCACATCTTGCAACTGGCAGCGAGCTTGCCATAGGGCCCCTTCGTAAATCACGCGCCCCGTACCATTGGCTGGAATCGTGGTCCTTACCCAGGCTTCGGTATCGTGCTCCAAGGTTTTGGCTGCTTTCGGCATCAGCGATCGCATGAAGCTAGCAAGGGTAAACGACAGCACTCCCCACAACACCATTTGTGCCCAGGGGGAAGGAACCCTGAGAGCTGCGATCGCAGTCATAATAGCCGCTAGGCCTAAGGCTAGAATACTCGGTTCGGGAATGAGCGTACTTATGGCGAGGCAGAGTATGCCGCCTAGCAGCCACAAGGTATGAGCAGGTATTGCCACCAGTCGTGACCTGTAAGGAAAAGGCAGGATATTAGC
>DATNPE010000382.1:0-13313 GCA_036703355.1 Allocoleopsis sp.
AAGACAGATCCTAGGTTGGCGACCCCAATATGCTGACCTAAAACAGATCTTGACCCACGCTTGGCAATGGCACCAACAACGTCATGGCCAACCTGTCCCCCTGCCCCATTAGTAGCTAAACACCTTACATGGCCCCCTCAATCCCCCAAATTTGGGGGAAGCAAGAGTCTAATTCCCCCCTTTCTGGTATGCCCGCTAGGGCTATGAATTGGGGGTTAGGGGGGCTTACATAGGAAGGCAAGAGCCGTTTCTCTGTTCTAATATGCCGCTAAAAATAAGGTTTGGGGATGCGGAATTAGCTTTCAGGGACAGAAGGATATCTCACCGTCAACACTGTAGACGCTTCCTCAGCTAGCCAGCCATGTGGCACACCAGGTAACCAGAGGACATAATCACCCTCCTTGGCCAGGACAACTTCGCGATCGGGAAATTGTAAGCGAAAGCGACCACTGATCAAAATTGAAAGCGTCGTCGCCTGATCATTCACGCCCCACTCAGGTCTACTGTCTCCAGCCGCATGGGTACCCCACTTCACCTCTAGGACTGAAGTAGAACGGGGATCATCATCTGGTGTGACAAAATAGCCCATAAACCAACCTCGACGAGCTTGACCGTCGGTCTGGCTATTACCAACAATAATTTGGCTTTGCTCACTCATTGGGATGTATCGAAAATTCAATAGAAAATTGATGAGTTTGTGTAGGCAGATCCAGCAAATTTTGTAATGGCAGTTAGTAACAATCGCCACAGGACATGTTTAAATTGGTTGGTGAAAAACTGCTAATAAGTAATATTAATTTCTTGCCAAAAGGATTTTTGTTTAATAATCAAACTTAGTTTCTAACCTGACCTGAGGCTTCTATCTCAGGAATGATTGACATTAGTTATGATTTAAACAGATAGCCTAAGCAGACCTTGATAAAGGGAGTTAATGGCAGGGGTTGCAGTGTTTTACCCAGACCCAAGAGTAGGGGCACTGTCGGCTAATTTTGCCTGTCTTAAAACTCTGGGAATTCAAAATTCTTTTTGGATAAATTAAAAGCTGAGAAAACTTTTAGTTTTGCAGTTGAGTTTTGATAAGTCAGAGGTAGCAAAGGGCATTCTTCGTTAGTAGCTATGGTTCAAGTTGATGAAATTACTCGGCAGAAGCCTCGAAATCAATGCCCCCTCTGATTCCAGCGCGATCGCGATGTTTCGCCAGCTTGAGACGGGGTACCCACGTCCACAGTTGCAACGGGCTAACTGGCTCAACCTAAATGGGGCTTGGAAGTTTGCTTTTGACAATGAGAGCCGTTGGGTCAAGCCAACCGATGTGACGGAGTGGACCCATACGATTGAAGTACCTTTCGCTCCAGAAACGCAACGTAGCGGCATCGGTGACACTGGGTTTCACCCTAACTGCTGGTATGAGCGCGACTTTGAAGTAAACCTCGCTCAGGTCGCTCATCCTACCCGGGCGTTACTGCATTTTGGCGCAGTGGATTACCAGGCTCGCGTATGGGTCAACGGTCAGTTCATCGGCGAACACGAAGGGGGACATACTTCCTTTAGTTTTGATATCACCGCTGCTTTGCGTCCCGAAGGGCCACAGCGAGTCACGGTTTGGGCGCAAGATGACCCCCAAGACCTGGCCAAGCCCAGAGGCAAACAAGATTGGATGCTAGAAGCGCATAGCATTTGGTATCCCCGCACTAGTGGCATTTGGCAAACCGTTTGGGTTGAAGTTGTTCCAGAAACCTACTTAGAAAAGATCCGCTGGACGCCTCACTTTGAGCGCTGGGAGATTGGCTTCGAAGCCCTGATTGCAGGTCACGTCTGCGATGATTTGCGCCTGAGCGTGCGCTTGACTGTAGACAGTCGCTTACTCGTGAATGATGTTTACGAAGTGATCAATGGGGAAATCCATCGACGGATTGCCTTGTCTGACCCTGGCATTGACGATTACCGGAACGCTTTGCTCTGGAGTCCTGAAAAACCAACGCTGATCGATGCCCAGGTGCAACTGTGGCGGCATGGTGAGCTATTGGATGAAGTCAAGTCTTACACAGCGATGCGAACCGTTTCGATTCAGCGCGATCGCTTTATGCTCAACGGCCATCCCTACTATCTGCGGCTGGTGTTGGATCAAGGCTACTGGCCCGAAACCTTCATGACCCCTCCTTCCGATGAAGCGTTGCGCCAAGACATCGAACTCACCAAGCGTATGGGCTTTAACGGCGTTCGGAAGCACCAAAAAATTGAAGATCCTCGCTTCCTCTACTGGGCCGATGCCATGGGCCTAATGGTCTGGGAAGAAATGCCCAGTGCTTACCGTTTCACTCCCAAAGCCGTAGAGCGGATTACGAAAGAGTGGACCGAGGTGATCGAGCGTGATGCCAGCCATCCTTGCATTGTGGCTTGGGTGCCGTTTAATGAATCTTGGGGTGTGCCTAACCTGACGGAAACTCCCGCCCATCGTCATTATGTCCAAGCGCTTTACTTCCTGACCAAAACCCTCGACCCGACTCGTCCGGTGATTGGTAATGATGGCTGGGAAAGCACCACCACCGACATTTTGGCGATTCACGACTACGACAACCAGCCGCAACGGTTAGCCAAGCGCTATGGCCCAGAAATCAAAGTTTCTGATTTGCTGCACAATCAGCGACCCGGTGGCCGAGTGCTGACGCTGGACTGCTATCCGCACCAAGGTCAGCCGATTATGTTGACTGAATTTGGTGGCATTGCTTACACCCGCCCAGCCGACACAGAAGCCCACAAAGCTTGGGGCTATGTCCGCTCCTCAGACACTTTAGAACTGCAAAATCGCTACAGCGCTCTCTTGACAGCGGTGAATCAGGTGCAGATGTTTAGTGGCTTCTGCTATACCCAGTTGACCGATACTTTCCAGGAAGCCAACGGGCTACTTTATGCCGATCGCACCCCTAAGTTTCCACTAGAGGCGATCGCATCTGCAACTCTAGGTAGGGATGCGGCTGGAGTCGATGGATCTATACTGACACCACCAGTTTCAAACCCGTGGCACAGTGCAGAACATGTACTCCCAGGAACTCCTCAAACCGGATGGTCGGAAGCTAACGCTGTACAGCAGATGCCCCATTGCAGCGGACATCCAGGCTCCCAGTCCTGGTAATGAGCCGATTCAAGCCAATCCTCATCTCCGTTGGCATCCGTTGCGGGGTGAGTGGGTGGCTTATGCCAGTCATCGTCAGGGGCGAACTTTTATGCCGCCCCCCGAGTACAACCCACTTGCTCCTACCACAAACCCGCAATTCCCCACCGAATTACCTCAGGGGCAATACGATATTGCGGTCTTTGAGAATCGCTTTCCCTCAATGGCAGTGCAGGCCCACGATCCACCGCATTTGATTGTGGATACCCTGCCTGCCAATGGGGCTTGTGAAGTGGTGGTCTTTACTCAAGACCCCAATAAATCGCTCTCTAGTTTAGAACTCGAGCATCTCGATCTGCTGTTACAAGTCTGGGGCGATCGCACACGAGCTTTAGGCGAATACCCTCAGATTCAATACGTCCTCCCCTTTGAGAATAAAGGGGTTGAAGTGGGTGTGACGCTACACCATCCCCACGGCCAAATCTACGCCTATCCGTTTGTGCCCCCTGTTCCGGCGCGAATGTTAGAGCAGCAGCAAGCTTATTACCAGCAGCACCAACAAGGTTTGCTCCAAGACTTAATCCAGCAAGAGATCAAAGACGATCAGCGCCTTCTCTATCGAGATGAGTGGGCGATCGCCTTTGTCCCTATTTGTGCTCGCTATCCCTATGAGGTGTGGGTAGCTCCAATCCAGCCTGTGCCGACGTTGAACGAGTTGACTCCGGAACAGCGGCAGAGTCTTGCCAGAGCCCTCAAAACCGTAACCCTGAAATTCGATGGCTTGTGGAATCGACCCTTCCCGTACCTCATGGCCTGGTATCAAGCGCCCACAGACGGCCAACCCCACCCAGAAGCTCATTTACATGCGGAGTTCTATCCGCCTTACCGGACAGCCGACAAATTGAAATATTTAGCGGGGACTGAGTTAGCTGCTGGGATGTTTGCCAATGATGCACTTCCTGAAGACAAGGCCAAAGATTTACAGGCGGTTGTGGTTAATCTGGCCGAGTCAGCTTACGTCTAGTTTGCAACTTGGGTAGTAGGTTTAATGATGGTCATTCAAGAGCTAGGAACGGAAATTTCTGAGAAGTTAGCGCGCATTCGAGAAACCTTAGACGAAACTGGGGCTGCTGGAGTGCGGTTGCGCGGTATTGATTGGTTCGCTTGGGCAACGGCGGGCGCATCTAATGTTGTGTTGTTAGCGGCTGAAGCGGGAATTGCGGAAGTTTTGGTCACGCTTGATGGAGCCTGGGTGCTGACGGATGAAATTGAAGCCCAGCGTCTTAAAGATGAAGAGTTAACAGGCGATCGCGGCAAGTTCTACCAGTTACAGGTTAACCCTTGGGCGGAATCAGCTAAGCGGGAAGCCTTTGTGGCGGAGGTGACTGGAGGGGGCAAAGTTCTCAGCGATCGCCCTGTAACTTTACTGCCCGATAATCCGGAAGTGCTTTTACCTGCTGCTTTGGTACAACAAAAACGCCTACTTTTACCGAGTGAGATCGATCGCTATCGTCAGGTGGGGCGTTTAGCTAGCGAAGCCATGACCGAAGTTCTATCTCAAGCCAAACCCGATTGGACAGAACACCAACTAGCAGGGGCAGGAGCCGCAGCCTTATGGAAACGAGGGTTACATCCTGCGCTAACGTTGGCCGCTGGAGAACGCCGTTTACCACTGTATCGCCATCCCACGGCTAGTGCCACACCCATTGGACGAGTCGCCATGATGGTGTTCTGTGCCCGTGGCTTTGGACTTTACGCCAACCTGACTCGCTTCATTAGCTTCGGCTCCCTATCGGAGCAACAAGAGGAATTGCACGATCAAGTGCGTGAGATTGAAGCGGCTGGTTTGGAACAGTGTCGCAGAGGCACACCGCTGAATCAGGTTTACCAGAGTTTGCAAGCAGCTTACGAGCAACAAGGGCATCCTCAAGCCATCTACGAGCATCACCAAGGAGGCACCACAGGCTATCTGGCGCGAGAAGTTGTGGCAAATCCAACCACCACGGACGCTCTGATGGCAAATATGGCGATCGCTTGGAATCCCAGCTTGCGCGGAGCCAAAATTGAAGATACTTTTTTGCTGCATCCAGATGCCAGTTTAGAAAATCTCACCTTTGACCCAAGCTGGCCGAGTGTAGAGGTAGAAGGGCGATCGCGACCTGTGCCCTTAGAGATTTAGACCTAACCCCCCAGCCCCCTTCCCTTCAAGGGAAGGGGGAGAGTAATAAGAGTGAATAGGTTTTATTAAGTTCTCAACTATCAACTTTTATATGAACTTTCAACAGATCTTTAATACTGCTGCTCAAGTGGAAGCCAGTGCCCCAGGGCGAGTGAATTTGCTGGGTGAACATACTGACTATAACGATGGCTTTGTCTTGCCAACAGCTATCCCGCAGAAAACTACGGTTTATCTCGGTCTGAGTCCTGATGACAAACATCATTTCTACTCTCAGGAACTAGAAGCACAGATTGATGTAAAAATTGGAGATGCTGTTCCAGAAAGCTTTGCCAGCTATATTTTTGGCTGTATTGGTGTCTTGGAACAACAGGGAGTTGCAGTACCACCGCTCAACGTCTACGTCACTTCATCAGTGCCGATGGGGTCGGGGCTATCGAGTAGCGCGGCTTTAGAAGTAGCGATGTTGCGGGGCTTGCGATCGCTCCTACAACTCGATCTCGATGATGTGCGGATTGCTCAGCTCGGTCAGGAAGCGGAGCGGCATTACGCAGGGGTGCAGTGCGGCATTATGGATCAGATGGCTTCTAGCCTTGCCGATACCGATCATCTTCTGTTTCTCGATACTCGTACCCTCGATCGCCAACTTCTCCCTTTTCCAGCAGGCGCAGAAATTTTAGTCATTGATAGTGGTATCCCTCGCACCTTGGCAGGGAGTGGCTATAACCAACGTCGAGCCGAGTGCGAAGAAGCCGCCAAGCAGTTAGGCGTAAAAGCCTTGAGGGATATTAGTGATGTGGAGGCGATCGCTCATCTCCCTGAGCTACTCCAGCGGCGATCGCGACATGTGATCACAGAAGATAATCGAGTTTTAGAAGCTAAGCAGGGTGTATCCGCTGAGCGATTTGGTGAACTCATGAATGCTTCCCACGCCAGCTTGCGGGATGATTATGAAGTCTCGATCGCAGGTTTAGATCAGTTGGTGGCGCTTCTGCAAGAGATGCCTGGTGTATTTGGGGCAAGACTGACAGGTGCAGGGTTTGGGGGAGCCTGTGTTGCCTTGACAGTGGCAGGGAAAGCCAAGGCGATCGCCGAACAAGTTCTGGAACAATATAACACTCCAGAACATACAGGTCGTATCCTGGTTCCTTAGTTTTGATAGTTTTGAGAGCCAATCTCCAGCCCTTAGCTTCACAACATTAGGCTTTCCAGATTCGAGTAGAGATATCCTTGAATCAAGACTGTAGTGCCGAATACAACGATTTGTGAAAAGGAATCCTATCTTTGTCTAGACGGAAGCTTCAGAGAACTATCACATACTAATCAATAGAATGATTCAGTGGTGTGAGTTCTACCGTTGAGGAGGATGGGGTGAATGATTACAGACTTAAAACAATTAAAGTTTTAGTGCATTTGTTTAATGGATGTTTGGAATTTACAAATATAGCAATCCTAAATGGATTGTAAAAAAGGGTGTGGGGGCTGCGCCTCCACGCAAGGGTTTCACCCCTATACCCCATTAAAGAATCAAAAAGGATTGCTATATAACTAAGCTGGTAGAAAATGATGCAACTTCAGATTGAACATAACAAATTTCCCTCTAAGAAAAGCCGTTGTCAGCTTTGTGGTCAATTTTTTGCCATGAAGGAAGCGCAAGTCCTTGTCTGTAACGAGCAAGGGAAAAGCCACGGTCAAGTCTGTTCCAGTTGTATTGGTAGAGGATTTAACTGGATTCAGCAACAATTTCAACTATTACAGTAAGCCGTAGGTTTCTGAAATCAGAATCCGACCTCTGCTTTAGCCCGGTTGAGCCCGACGCTCACTCAATTTGATATTGCCTTGGTTAGCGGCTTGTCTATACAATGACCCCTTAAATCCTTCTAATTTGGCAAGGCTTTAGGGGGTTTGTATTCTTTCTGCTAGTAATTAGGAGCTGAAAGCAATGGCAGCAACCACAATTATTGGGTTCCACGCTCATATTTACTACGATCCCGAAACTCGTGAGGCGGCAGCACGGGTGCGGGAGGGGTTAGCTGCTTTTGAGGTGCGCTTAGGACGCTGGCACGATCGCCCGATCGGTCCCCATCCGCAAGCGATGTATCAAGTTGCGTTTTTACCTGAGCAGTTCGCGCAGGTTTTTCCTTGGCTGATGCTGCACCGAGAGGGGTTAGATGTGCTTGTGCATCCCGAAACTGGAGACGATGTTTTGGACCATACCAACCACGCGCTATGGCTAGGCAAGAAACTGGATTTAAATATTGAGGTTTTGCGCCAAATTGGTCGCTCCTGAGTAGATTTTGACCTATAACAATACTGCTATCAGAGTAATTAATGCTTCCATAGCAATAATGAATCGTTAATCTGCCTCTGGGAGAGTGTTTAAATAGTATTCACCCAAAAATACAAGTGTTTATACAGAGAAATTGCTTAACTACTCATGAAGCACGTTCTATCTACTTAAATATCCCTATTTAGATAGAAGCTTGGATTAATGAAATTTATCGACTTGAGAACTAAAAATATTTGCTTCTATTCCTATTAAAAACTAGCTTGGAGATGTAAAACAATTCAGTATAAAAAGTTGCTATGGATACACATCCGATCGCGAATGAAATTGATTGGAATCCGATTTTGTTGCGCTTACAAACAAAAGAGGCACGGCCTCTACCTGCTTACCCAGGAGATTTGAAAACGGCGTTACTGGAGCACGCAGGTTTGATTGATCACCCAAAGGGCGAAGCAGCGTACCAAATGGCTGTGGAAATTGCTCGCCTGACTACTTGCTGTGATCCAGAAGTGATCTATTGGTTCTCTCGCCTTGTTGCGTTGATGAATGCTTAGGCAAAAAGCCTAACAGGAAGCCCCACCTAGCTCCTGAGAGTTGGGAGACATAGGATGGGGCGATGCTTGCGGTAATTTACAGTCGATCGCAAGCGATTAACGAACTGTAGGGGGTTGAGTTAAGCGACGGCAGCAAATTCAGCTTTTACCGTGGCATAGGCCCAATCTAGCCAGGGTAGGAGGGCTTCAATGTCGGCGGTTTCTACCGTGGCTCCACCCCAGATCCGCAATCCGGGAGGGGCAGCGCGGTAGGGAGCGACATCATAAGCCACACCTTGCTTTTCTAGAACCTTCGCCAGTTTCTTCGCAAAAGTGGCTTGGTCTTCTGCGCTAAGACCTGTGAACCAAGGATCAGCGACTTTCAAGCAAATAGAGGTGCAGGAGCGTGTTTCTGGCTTTTCGGCCAAAAAGTCTACCCAATCGCGTTGCTCCACCCAACGGGCGATCGCACTGAGATTGGCTTCACTGCGCTGAATCAAACTAGGCAAGCCGCCAATACTTTCGACCCAGTTTAAGCTGTCGATCGCGTCTTCTACACACAACATCGAAGGGGTGTTGATGGTGTCCCCCTTAAAGATGCCTTCGATCAGCTTGCCTTTCTGGCTGAGACGGAAGATTTTAGGGATCGGCCAGGCGGGTTGATAGGTTTCCAGGCGTTCGACGGCGCGGGGTGAAAGCACAATCACGCCATGCTGCGCTTCACCACCCAATACTTTTTGCCAGGAGTAAGTCAGGACATCAATTTTGTCCCAGGGAATGTCCATCGCGAAGACCGCAGAGGTGGCATCACAAATGGTTAAGCCTTGGCGATCGCTGGGAATCCAATCCCCGTTGGGTACTCTCACCCCTGAGGTGGTACCGTTCCACAAGAACACAACATCGTGGCTAAAGTCCACTTGGCTTAAGTCGGGCAAGCTGCCGTAGGGGGCCTTGATTAGGTTTACGTCTGGTAACTTCAGCTCATCCAGAACATCTTTGACCCATTCCTGACCAAAACTTTCCCACGCCAAAATGTCAATGGGACGCGGCCCGAGCAGGGACCACAGCGCCATTTCCACTGCTCCTGTGTCGGAAGCAGGCACAATGCCCAAACGGTAGTCTGCTGGCACACCCAAGATTTGCTTAGAGCGATCGATGACTTCCGCCAGTTTGGCTTTGCCATCAGCAGAGCGATGAGAACGACCCACACAGGCATTTTGTAAGTTGGTTACACTCCAGCCAGGACGCTTGGCACAAGGCCCGGAGGAAAAATAGGGAACGTTGGGTTTAGTTGTTGGAGTAGGATGTTCTGACATTGGTGCTGAATGCAGCATGAGGGTAGGTAGTCATTATATATATTTCTTTTGCTCCTCCAACATCCGGTGTTGCACTGGCTCGATCAAATCCCAAAAATTTCTGACCTTTTACACTAGGAATGAGTGTCTCAGTGAGGGAAATCTAGATTTCGGTTATGAAAGAAATTACGCGCCGTCAATTCATCACGACCGCTGCCTTAGCAACCGGATTTGCTCTAGCGGTGGAACCGATTTCTGCCAAAGTCATCCGTACAGATGCGAAGGGGCTAGTTGCGGGTGCGGTAAACATTCCGGTGAAAGATGGCAATATCCCTGCCTATCGAGCCATGCCTGCTACAGGACGGAATTTTCCTATGGTTTTGGTGATTCAAGAAATTTTTGGGGTGCATGAGCATATCCAAGATGTTTGCCGTCGCTTTGCCCAATTGGGTTATTTGGCGATCGCCCCTGAGTTATTTGTCCGCCAAGGCAATGTCTTGAACTTGAGCAGCGTGGACGAAATCCGGAAAGTCGTTGCCAAGGTGCCAGATGCCCAAGTTTTGAGCGATCTGGATGCCACGGTGAATTGGGCAACAAAGTCTGCTAAGGGTAACCCCAAGCGTCTAGGGATCACAGGGTTCTGCTGGGGCGGACGGATTACCTGGTTGTATGCCGCTCATAATCCGCAAGTCAAGGCAGGCGTGGCTTGGTATGGGCGTTTAGTGGGCGATCGCACTCCCCTCACCCCCAGACATCCAGTGGATGTTGCCAGCAAACTGAAAACTCCGGTGTTAGGACTCTATGGCGGTGAGGATACAGGAATTCCCCTGGAAACGGTGGAGGAGATGCGCGATCGCCTGAAGTTGGGTCGTAGCAGATCCCAAATCATTGTCTATCCGGATGCCCCTCACGCCTTTTTTGCCGATTATCGTCCTTCTTATCGCGAAACAGCAGCGAAAGATGGCTGGAAACGGCTACAAGCCTGGTTTAAGCAGTATGGTGTGTAACTCAAAGGAGACAACATCATGATTGAGCTTTACTATTGGACCACCCCCAACGGCCACAAAATTACTTTGTTTCTAGAAGAAACGGGTTTGCCCTACGAATTGGTGCCGATCAACATTGGTAAAGGCGACCAGTTCAAGCCTGAGTTTCTTCAGATTGCCCCGAATAACCGCATTCCGGCGATCGTCGATCGCGAGCCTGTCGGTGGAAGTGAGCCAATTTCTGTGTTTGAGTCGGGAGCAATTCTGCTGTATTTAGCCGAGAAAACCAGCCAATTTATTCCGGCGGATCTGCGAGGTCGTGTGGAAACATTGCAGTGGTTGTTTTGGCAAATGGGTGGTTTAGGGCCAATGGCAGGGCAAAATCATCACTTCAACCAATATGCGCCAGAAAAAAT
Source organism: Allocoleopsis sp. (assembly GCA_036703355.1). GTDB lineage: Bacteria > Cyanobacteriota > Cyanobacteriia > FACHB-46 > FACHB-46 > Trichocoleus. The sequence continues at coordinate 10,806 of DATNPE010000382.1, forward strand.
TCCTTACGCGATTAATCGCTATGTGAATGAGACGGCTCGTTTGTATGCAGTGTTAAATAAACGCTTGAGCGATCGCGAATTTGTGGCGGGAGAGTATTCGATCGCGGATATGGCAATATATCCCTGGATTGTGCCCTACGAAGCGCAAGGCCAAAAGCTAGAAGACTTCCCCAATTTACAACGCTGGTTTACCACCATTCAAGCTCGCCCAGCCACTATTCGAGCTTACGAAAAAGCCGAGGCGTTTAAGGCTCAGTCTCTTAACATTGAGCAGTCACGAGAGCTGTTGTTTAATCAATCTGCTAATACTGTGCAGAAGTAGAAAATTCAACGGTCATTAGAAGCGATCGCAAATAATTTCTATGACATTCATACCCGCTCTTTAGGCAGAGGATGGCCCAGATAGCAGCCATTACTCTGCTTATGGAGCGGTCGTTTTTATGGTTATAAATTCAAACGGTCGAGCTGGTTCAATTCACTCTTCACATGCAGGTTTAAGCGCCATGAAAGGATCTAATTTTTTAGGAAAAGCCACAACTCTGATAGGAGCCGCTGCTCTAACCTCTTTGCTCAGCGTTCCAGTTTTTGCACAGACGAATCGGACTAACACCCCAACGAATCGGCCTACCCAGGGTACAGTCAATCAACAGCGGGGAACGACCACTGCCCCCACTGCCTTAGACCGCGAATTTTTGATCATGGCAGCTCGCGGTAACAATGCCGAGATCCAAACCTCTCAACTTGCCTTGCAAAAGTCATCGAATCAAATGGTGAGAACCTACGCTCAACAGATGATCCGGGAGCATACCCTGGCGAACCAACGTCTCTCTCAGGTGGCTGCTCAGCATGGCATTACCTTACCCACTGGTCCTGGTCCTCTGAATGCCGCGATCGCTCAGCAACTAGCGCAGCTCTCTGGCACCAATTTCGATCGCGCTTATATGAGTACTCAAGAAAATCTCCACATGCAAGCGATCGCCTTATATCGGACAGTAGTACAGCAGGGCAGAGCGACTGATGTGAAACAATATGCCACTGCTCTGCTGCCTAACATCAACAATCACTATCAAATGGCGAACCGTGCCGTTGCTCAAAACAGATCGGGAAATACTCAAGCTCCTCTTCAATAAAGAGTACTGCTGGTAGCCATTCATTTTCTTAGATGAGTGTGATGGTATGGGGGCGAAAAAACTCGTCTCCTATCATCTTTGTGAGCAAACTCAACGACAGAGCTGAAGCAAGATACTTAACTTCTCTTTTGCTTGTCTCCCTTTACTGAAAAAGGTAAGAGAATTCTTACAGCCCCATAAACAAGCACAACTGCACAAAAAGCATGAGTAATGCCGTAGTCGGCTAGATCATTTTTGACGCTAGAGAGATAAAGTTTAATCAGGGGGTCATGCCTGGTGCCACGGGCGATCGCATGAGGCACGACTAAATGCAAAGGAGAACCCTTCAGCCTAATAGGCAGGGAAATTGCAGTGGGTGAATTGGGCAAAAACACAATATCTATATATCTGCCAACTGGATAATTCGCTTGGGAGTAATATTTTACTTGCCTGTCATCAGCGAATTTTAATCTATAAAACCTACGGGAACTTTCACCAACTGCTCGTTTAGGTTCTATCTTCTCTAGAACTAATACATTTGCTTCCTTGCCGCTGTGCTGAAGTGCTTGAGCGATAAAGTAGTGCTGACCCACTCCAAAGGCCAAGAGAAAGGACAAGAAAAGCAATATCCCTGCAACCACCAACCTGACTGCATACTTGAAGCCACCCTCAATTACTTTTCCTAGGGCAATCATTTTGTTAAAGGCCAGCTAAAGGCCAATGTGACCCACTGATAAACTGGCTTTTTCAGCTTACTGTTTCTGTGGGTAGACTTGCCGCACTTTAGGAAATCTTCTTTAGCTAGAGGTTAGCAATTCCATCTCTATCTAGGATGAAAGCGATCGCTAGCAGTTCGTCTATGGGAGAGCCTCAGCCATGCTAGAAAAACCGATCGCGAAACTAGCTGATACTGTACGGCAATATTCCCATCTCCTCACAGGTGACACCGCAGATTATGACCCTTTAATGGATCTCATTGGTGAGGCTCGGTTTGTTTTGCTCGGCGAGGCAACGCATGGCACCCACGAATTTTATGAGCAGCGCGCAGAAATTACGAAGCGGTTGATTGAAGAAAAAGGATTTACGGCTGTGGCCGTAGAAGCCGATTGGCCTGATGCTTATCGAGTGAATCGCTTTGTCCGAGGAATGAGTAGCGACGCGACCAGTAACGAAGCGCTGGGAAACTTTCATCGTTTTCCTACCTGGATGTGGCGCAATACAGATGTGCTGAACTTTGTTAACTGGTTGCGTCAATACAACGATGCTTTGCCGCCAGGGGAAACGAAAGTCGGGTTCTATGGCCTCGATTTATATAGTCTCTATAGTTCTATTGAAGCGGTCCTAAAGTATCTAGACCAGATTGACCCAGAAGCAGCTCGACGCGCCCGTTCTCGGTATG
>DATNPE010000383.1:0-16263 GCA_036703355.1 Allocoleopsis sp.
ACGGGCCTTACGCGCCAATTCTGTCGATGAATACGTCAGTGCGATTAGTCAGTTGTTTGAAAATCCTGACTTGCGGGCAGAGCTTTCCCACAACGCGCGATCGATGATCGAAAATCACTACACCTGGGAACGGGCAGGCCAACTTTATGAACAAGCCTTGCTGCAAGCTTAAAATTCTGTAGATTTTGACAAAAGCTTTTACTTTTTTGCTGAACTATCGGAAATTGGCGGTAGAGTTAGTTCCAACTTGGCTGGAGTAAAGGCGCGATCGCTCTGTAAGAGACCTAACCCCCAGCCCCTTTCCTCATAGGAAATGGGAGTTTCAAATTCAAAGCCCCTCGCCGCGTCGGAGAGGGGTTTGGGGAGAGGTCTGCTAACTGAGCAGCTCAAACACTGCTTGCGTTGAGGGAATTAACCGGAAGAGGTCACTGCATCTTGTATGGATCAGTACGCAGTCAGCTAGGCTGCACATTCTGCGATCGCCAAGGATTTTTGATTGCTCACTGAAAGCTGGAATGGGAATTAAACCGGATAAGACTGCGCTCCAACCCCAGAAAAAGCCGAAGTCCTTGCCACCCCGCAAGCTAGCAACTGGTAAGCCGCTTGTGAGTACTGCTGCGCCTAAAGTTCCAAATCCTCCGCCCCCACCTGTGAAGCCTCAGTCTAGGGCTTGGCTCTCAACTTTGGGAGCGCTGGCTCTGTTGTGTGGTGCGGCAGGGCTCACGGTGGGGGGGGCTTGGGTCGCGATTTTGCTGATTGTTGATCCAGATGCGATCGTGGGTTTAAACCAATATTTACCCGCTTGGACTCGCATTCCGGTTGCTAGCCAGGAAACCTTTCAAACCCTCTCCGAAATTCGCGATAGTCTTCGCCAAGCAGGGCGAATTGCTGCTGAGCCGATCTCTCTTGCCAGTGAAATTAAGGGAGCGAATCAGACTGCTACTGCCACCGATTTGCTCATTCCCGTTTTAGCCAAGCGACCGCTCTGTCAAGCTGCCAACACCTTGGACTCAACCCCCAATAACTGTGAGCAGATTGTAGAACTCAGAGTCTATCGACCCGTGGCAGATGCTCGGCGCTACACCAAACAAGAGCAGGCCTATTGGCTAGCCAGTCAGATCGCCGTAGCAGGTCCAGAAGAATCCTTTGCGATCGCTCCTTTAGTTGAAGCCAACTCCGAGAACCAAGGCTCCGCGCGATCGCTACCTTTAACTTCCATTCAACGATTTGAAGGTCGGGTTCCGACTTCTGGAGTTTGGTTGTTGCTGAGTGGTCAGATGGTGCGCGGCGACGACACGATTGCCTATGGCCGCATCGCCCACTACAACCCTGACCGGGAATATTTAGGTTGGATGGCAGAGTGGACCAGTCCCACCGGAGAAGTTCCGACTTGGCAAGCGATTACGAGTGGTGCGACGCCAGAGTTAGTAGTGAATCAAACCGTTGGCTTGGAGCCACAGTTCCAGGTTTACCAAGTCCAACCGCGAAAATTTTTGCCCGATCCAATTCATTTAGAAGCGATCGCCCTCAGCGATCCCGCCTTTGATACAGAAACCTATGGCAAAATCATGACCTTGGCCCGCAGCGGTTTGTGGTCCCCCGCTTTAGCCTGGTTCAAATCCCTGCGCCAAGCCAGTGAAAACAACCCTGAGCTTTGGTCTAATGCGGCTCAAGCGCAAATGGACTTTGTGCGCCTACATGCCGAAGCGACCCAAGCGCAAGCCGAAAAGTCTTGGGCCAGTCCTAGCCAGCAAGTGCTGATCAACTTGATTGATGGTCGGTGGGCCAGAGCCTTATCTGTATTTCAAGCGTCGGTGGATAACAGCCATGAAGTTGCTTCTTTACTCGAAGGAGACGCCGATCGCCTGTGGAATCGAGTGGAGGCAGCCCTGAAAGTTGACCCGATGCAGACCGATGCCAAAGCTTGGGGCGCTTTAATTGTCGGTGCGAAAAAAAACAAAGCTGCCGCGATCGCTTGGTTGAAGAAACAACCCAAAACCAACGCCGCCGCGATCGCTCGAATTAGTAAATTGCTCGACCGCCTTGACCCCAACTTCTCGGATGCCATTCCTCCCAGTACCCACCTCAGCCAGATTGTGGGGACCGCTAATCCTCTCAAACAGATCAATCCTGCTGACTGGTGGCAACTCAAGAGCTCCAAGTTGCAGCTAGAAGCAGGACAAGCTTGGTATGAAGTGGAAGTTACTGCCTTTTACGATGGCAAGCGCTGGTGGCGCTCTAACTTCTCTGACCTCAAATTCTCCAAAACCGACGGAGCCGAGCCACTTTGGAATCTGCTCGGTCTCACCACTGATCCACAACTCCAACTTTTAGTTTGGAGCGACACTGCGCAACAAAACACTATTTTTGCCACGGCTAAAGCAGTTCAGCTTCAAGGCAGCACCTTACGCATTCTAGCGGCGGGTGACCCAATGCCCACTGCCACCTCTGATCAACCACTCCCTAACCCGCTGGCCCTGACCACGACTGCCTTGCAATGGGTATCTCCACCGATGATTACCCTGGCGGAGCTGAACCAACAGCAGCCCAAGCAAGCGAGTCCTATCCTACAAGCCCTAGGCACAGAACTCGAACGCAGTAACGAACTGCCACCCGATGTTACGGGCACTGCCGCCAGTCTGCTCCAGGAAACGGAAATTGGTAGCTGGCAAGTGCAACAAATCGACTTGACTGGCAATCAGCAACCCGAAGCCGTGTTTACCCTCGATCCAGAAACGCGGGCCAGTTTACAACTCGATCAACTTACTACCGAGAAACGCGATCGCGCTAAACCCCGCACGGTCATCGTCTCAGACACAGGTACTGTAATTTATAACGAATTTACTGGTTCCTCAGAGTCCCTACTAACGATCGCAGAAATAGGCGATCGCGGCATCCCAGTCCTGGTGATCGACAGCCCTACCGGTTACCGCCTCGAACGCTGGTCCCCCCAAAAACAAAAATTTGAGTAGGGGCGAAGCATTTGGTCGTAACTGGTGAACACGTGCAATCTATCTTGACCGAATCCTTCGTCCCTCAGGGCAATACCCTAGGAGCGATTGGTTAATCCTTGCAATCGCACCTTGCAGGCGACGTAGAGCGGAAATTGGTGGTGCTCTGCGACTAGCCAAGCCACCAAAATAAAGTGCAAACCGAAGGTTAAGCTAGTCCACAGCAGCGGGATAGAACTCGTAGGGCTGTCATCGAGGGGGGGAAACATGTAGGAAGCCAATCCCACCAGAGCCGAGGGAAAGACGACCAGAACCAACCCCACAAACCAAATCAAAATGGTTTGGTCGGCATTCACCTGGTGCATGGCTCGCCAAGTTTGACCATTCCATCGCCAAGCTAAAGGATGGGAATTATCGACAACTTGGATTGATTGCTCGCGCAAATTCGCAGTGAAGATATGGCGGCAAAAGCTACAAGCAAACGCATCCATCAAAGTCATGCCTGAAATCTCACCGTGGCGGCAGATGGGGCAGGTATAAACCTCATGATAATTCAGGCTTCGAGAAATCGTTGACTGAGGCGATCGCTTCATAGCACCACGCACACCTAACGAGAGACTGGGTTGCAAGCAAAGCTCTCCCCCATTCTAGACACCAAAATCTATTACCGATGTTTAGAAGGCGCGAGCCACTGTATTGCTACTACCCACGGTTTTCACAATTTCCACGCCATTTTGCTCTAGCACCACGAGAGGTTCCTCGCGGGTACCCAAGTCAATGCGCTTGACCAAAATGCCACCTGCTAAATACTCACCCTCGCTGACGTAGCGGCTACTAGACTCTGCTGGTACTTTGATGATAGCGCTCACTTTTTGCCCCACTTGCACTACACCTGTGACTTCGATAGTATCCGCCACTCGAGTCGGTGCAGGAGCTACCCCAGGGAACGCAGCAGGCGGTGGTAGGGGAACAGTCGTGAAATTGGGAGAACTGGGTTGTAATTGCGGTAAAGGTGCAGTTGCCACCACTGGAGCAAGCGCAGGCTGAACCGGAGCAGGTGCGGGCCGAGTTGGAGCTGCCGCCACTCTAGGAACAGGGGCAACTTGAGGGATGGGTCTGCTAGCATTGCTAGGTCCAGGTACAACCACCGGAGAAGTCACAACCGCCGCAAAGGGATCACGACGACCAGAAGCAATTTGAGGCAGTCGCGCCGTGGCATTAGTGGGCTGCACTAAGCCTGGGACAGGGACCGTTTTGGTCACGGGTACAGGGGGTACCAAAGGTTTAGAAAAATTCTGTTGTGCGACGGGCTTGGTCGCGATCGCTTGCGGAGAGCTAGCAACCGAGGGCGAGGCAGGAGCAGGACTTTGCTGGGCAGTGCGATCGCCACTAGCACAACCAACTAAGACCAGAGCTGTGGTCGTGAAAGTTGCTAGTTGCTGTAATTTCTTCATTCCCACTTCCTCACCACCATTGCTGAAATCTATGCAATCTGATTACACAGAATAGCTTTAATTTCGACAGGTGCAACTTTTATTCAATGAAAAAACGTAAATTTCTCGTCACACTTGCCTGCTGAACTTTGAGCGATCGCAACATCACACTCCCAAAAATTTGGGGCTGCATGAACTCATTCACACAACCCCCATTCGCTGGCTTCTTAAGTAGATGATTAGCGACCTTGTTGATGTTCAGCGAAGGAACGGTAACAAGTATCAGGGTTATACAAGTGGCATTGGTCGGTGATTTCCTTCATCAAAGCCCAGGAAAAGTCGCATTCTCGATATAAGCGATCGCCCCAGTTTTCTTTCAGGCTTTGATAGGCTAGCCGCAAGTTGTAGGACGGAATCGCGGTGGAGATGTGGTGCGGTACATGCACATTAATATCGTGGCAGAGAAACTCGACCCAACCTGGGTAATTGCAATGCACCGTACCAGAAAGCTGAGAGTCAGCCGCGTTCCATTCGTCTACGGGATAGAACGCAATATCAGGCGCGGTGTGATGCACCAGCGTGAAGGTACTCATCCAGAAATGGTAGACCAGCCAAGGCATCAGCCAGAATTTGACAAAGCCCCAAATCCCAGTCGTCGCAATTAAAGTTGGAAAGGCGATCGCGGCAAAAAGCAACACAACCGTCACCGACAACTTAATTTTGCGGTGATCCTTAGGTTGAAACTCCGCCAGAGTGAAGTGTATACCTGCCCAATGCACGATCGAGGCCACCCACCAGAAACGGCCCCGTAGACCCTCATAGCCTTTCTGAAGCGAGCGTGGCAAGCTATCGTAGTACTCTGGCTGGAAAGGTTGCCAAGCGTTATCTACATCTAGCTTGTTGGTGTGGGTGTGGTGGTAGTTGTGGAGAATGCGCCAACTGTGGAAGGGATAAATCAACGGCATCATGAACAAATGCCCCACCAAGTCATTCACCCAGCGGCGCTTGGCAAAGGAGCGGTGACCACAATCGTGGCCAATGACAAAAAAGCCCGTTAAACCCGTTCCAGTAAAAATCCACAGCACAGGCAGCAAAAACCAAGGCGCGATCGCCAAACCCCAATAACCTAGAGCTACCATCGCAACGCTGATTACCGCCGCAGACCATGCCTTGCGACTATTTTTCTGAAAGCATTCCTTTGGTAAGGTCTTCAAAATATCTTTTAAACGTAGAGCTGGAGCAGGTGCATTAAACTCTAAGTTTTCAGGCTTTACTGTCGATACAGTCATAAAAAAACGAACTTTCTCCAGTGAGCAGTGATATCTGGGTGCACACTTAAAAACCTGCTAATGCGAGGTAGCAGGCTATGTGTTTCAAGTCGTTGCGTCAATTGATATGCAGAAAAACTTGGCAGCAGGACGAGTGCTGCAAACTGAAGTGGCACTCTAGCTGCAAGCTCAGCAACCAGTCCTTTGTACCACAAGATCGAAGGCAAATATTAAGTTTTTTACGAGTTGCGCTAAATTCTTCTCATAATCTTCTAACTGCCTCGTCAGCGGCGGAATCGCAGCCCTTCATAGCTGCCAACTGATAGCGTGAACGGATGTGCCTGAAACCACTGGTTTTGCCTATTGGTTTTGCCCATCGGTTTTCATCCGCTGACAGCAATTTTGGGGCATCAAGGATGTTCGGGGCACCCATAAAGGTGCCCTACTTGTGCAAAAAACCGTTGCAATTCACTGCTATGACTAAACTGAAGCGGGCTGGAGTGAAGCAGTTTGGGTAGAGCGTTGCTGCTTCAAAGCTTGTAACTGTTGAAGTAAAGCGTCGGCTTCTGCTTGCAACGTTAAAATTCTCACTTGATGGTCAACTTGGTAAGCAGAGCGTTTCATAGACTCGATTAAGCGGTTTCTGGCTGCCGAGACGGCGGGGTTACTACTGGCAGTTTCACCGGATTCTACAGAGCTAGAAGCACTAGAGGAGCTGGATGCACTTGTCGAGATCAGTAGTTGACTAGTCATTTTTACTTACTCACACCATTCAATTATTTTACCGGATTAATGAGCTAAGGTGAAGGAATGTATCGATTTTGAGTGTGCTCCTTGCAAATTCCAGGTAATCCAGGTTTAGAGGGCACACTGAAAGTTTAGAGAAGTTTGCCGATCGCGATACACTAAGGTTTACTTCAATATTTTTGGAACCCACATAGCTGACCACTGTGACTCTAAGCCTGTCCTCCGCTAATTCCTCTGTTGGATCTGCACCAAAGGCCGTAAGTTGGCCAGGTCTGATTGAAGCTTACCGACCCTATCTACCCGTTACCGAACAAACGCCTGTCGTAACGCTGCATGAGGGTAACACTCCCCTAATTCCGGTGCCTGCGATCGCAGAGCAGATTGGTAGACAGGTGCGGGTGTTCGTAAAATATGACGGCCTCAACCCTACTGGAAGTTTCAAAGATCGAGGCATGACTTTGGCAATTTCCAAAGCCAAAGAAGCGGGGGCACAAGCGGTCATTTGCGCCAGTACAGGGAACACATCAGCGGCAGCCGCAGCCTATGCCCGTCGGGGTGGGATGCGTGCCTTTGTCCTAATTCCTGACGGCTACGTCGCTTTGGGTAAGTTGGCTCAAGCGTTGCTGTATGGCGCTGAAGTGCTGGCAATTCAGGGCAACTTTGACCGCGCCTTGGAAATTGTGCGAGAAATGGCGGAAACTCACCCAGTCACCCTGGTTAACTCGGTGAACCCCTACCGTCTAGAAGGGCAAAAAACCGCTGCCTTCGAAATTGTCGATGTCCTAGGCAACGCACCAGACTGGCTCTGCATTCCGGTGGGCAACGCAGGTAATATTTCTGCTTACTGGATGGGCTTCTGCCAGTATCACCAGGAAGGTCGCTGCGATCGCCTCCCTAAAATGATGGGCTTCCAAGCAGCAGGTTCTGCACCTCTCATTTCTGGAACCCCTGTCGATCATCCTGAAACGTTAGCGACTGCCATTCGTATCGGCAATCCCGCCAACTGGGAAAAAGCGATCGCCGTGAAAGATGCCAGCCAAGGCGCGTTCAACGCCGTCACTGATGAGGAAATTTTGGAAGCTTATCGCCTCCTGGCTTCCCAAGAAGGCATTTTCTGTGAACCTGCTAGCGCTGCATCCGTTGCAGGCATGTTGAAAGTAAAAGACCAGATTCCCACTGGAGCCACCGTGGTTTGTGTCCTCACAGGTAATGGCCTGAAAGACCCAGACTCGGCCATCAAGCACAGTGCTAACCAATTTAAACAGGGAATTGCGCCTGATTTAGGGGCGGTAGCTCAAGCGATGGGCTTTTAATCGTCTCTGAATTCTCCAAATTCTCAGAAGCTGAAGCAGCACCAGGATTCGTCAGACTACTGGTGCTTTTTTCTATGGGTTTGAGGGCGCGCTCTTTGGTCAGCAGGTCGATGGTATCCCCCAGAGCTGTGGTGAGACTTTTACGAGTTTGGGCATGGTTGGCTTGCTCTAATTGCAACGCTTGCACTAGTTGCTCTACCTCGCTTTGCAAACGGCTTTGGTCTTGGAGGATCTGAGCTAACTTCTCCCGCAACTCAGTGGGAGATTGAATTTGTTCTAGCGCTTGGGCAATTTCGGAAGCTGAGTGGGTGGCGTTGTCGCCAAAGATCAGCCCACCTCGCAACTGCTGAATTTCAGTTTGCAAATCCGCGATCGCCTGCTGCGCTAGGTTGGCCTCTGTACGGCGCTGCTGCGCTTCGGTTTCGTAGAGCCGTCGCCAGTTCGTCGCACTGGTGTAAGCTGTGTCTCGTTCCCGCTCTGCCTCTGCCAATTGCTGTTTCAGCGCCTTAATTTCATCTAGCCACGGTCTAACGTCTTGAGTCATGGGCCACATTCCTTCCTGATTCCATCAAGTCAGGTTCTCAGCAGTATGTCCTAAAAACCTAATAATTGAGTCACAACCCTAGGGGCAGGCAGAATAATCATCAAGAGCAAGCCCAAAGTCAACAACCCTAAAAAATCTCGGCGATTGTCAAGTTCGCTCACGTCGTTGAGAGCAGGCCCATCCACCACTGGCATAAAAAATAGCAGGATTGCCCAGAGAAAGAAATCTGGTTGCACTAAAGACAAGCCCAGCACCAGCAGCCGCGTCACCTGCCCGATTAAGGCTCCTGTGCGTTGACCAAACATGGCATGGACCACATGCCCTCCATCTAATTGGCCGACGGGCATTAAGTTAAGCGCCGTCACCACTAAGCCTAAGCACCCTGCGATCGCCACGGGATGCAACTTAATCGCGGTTTCAGCCGTTAAAGCTCCCCCCAACGCCAATTTGCTCAAGAGTGCTAGCAAAAACGAGGTACTTGGATTCAAAGCATTGAAATTAAGGCCAAGCTTCTCCGTGGCGGGCACAGTTTCAGAATGCATCAACCCCCACAGTAGAAGCGGCAGGGTGACGATCAACCCGGACATCGGGCCTGAAATGCCTAGGTCAAATAATGCTTTGCGATTCGGAATCGGTGAGCGAATTTGAATGAACGCACCAAAGGTACCCAGGAAAAAAGGCACCGGAATGAAATAGGGCAATGTCGCCCGGACTTTGTAAAAGCGAGCCGTTAGATAATGCCCCGACTCATGAATGCCTAAAATGGTCATCAAAGACAAGGCGTAGGGCAACCCTGCCAGAAACAATCGCGGCTCTGCAAATAATTGCGACAGTGAAGTCACTGAAACCCCTGCAATTTCAATACCCGCGAGAGTGGTCGTGAACAGGGTGGCGACCAGTAACCCCAAGGCTAATCCGGGCCGAGTTAATGGTTCTTGCTTCGATCGATCGGCTTGCTGAGTGTGAGGATTGGGGACTAAGGCAAAAAATGGTTTGCCATTGGCTCCTGCTTGCAACATCACCAAGAAGCGATCGCCAAATTGAGCGGCAATATTGTCTCGGATGGTCTGATAAGCTGCATCGGGTGTTGTTCGTAGCTGTCCCCGACAGATCACGGCTTGAGGCCGATACTCAATGTTCTGAACATAGTAGACTGACCAAGGAAAGCAGCTTTTTAGGGTTGCTTCTTCCTCTTGATCGATGGGCCTGACCACAGCTTGTTTCTCAGCCATCACCGAATCGACCGAAGGATGCAGCTTGTTTTTGTCCTCTGTGGATGGGTCTGTAGCCGCAGCAGCCTGGTTAGCAGAAGAGTTGGGAATACGACCCAAGCGAATCAGCAGCCAATACAGGAGAGTACAAGTGACAAACGGCCCAATGACTAAGACAGGGGGTGGCGGATTATTCTCACCATAAACCAGCGTCCAGGTGCTCCAGATCAGAGCAGGCGTCATCATCACTAGCCACAAAATCCATACTGGTGTTCGCGTAATGCTAGCAACACTGCGCTGCACAACCAGATAGGTAATGAAACCAAGCAAGAATACGAGTGAGAGCAACCAAAAAATCATGCTAATAATCTCAATTGGCCTTTAGAGATGTCTTGAACAATTCCACGAGTAGACATGTCCCACGACCTGTTCTCAGCGTATTCTCAATTTACAAGAACTGCAAAAGCTAAACTACGACTATGCCAGAGCCACAAAGCTCACTATCAAAGCAGCCTCGTGTTGTCTTAGAGGGACAACCCCCTTACACCCTGTATGCGTTTCCACCCAATCGAGACATTTTGGGCGGTACTGCTTACTTCATTGTAGGAAACGATGCCAACAACATTCTGATTGATTGCCCTGCTTGGAATGATGCCAATTTGCAGTTCTTACAAGCTCAAGGTGGTGTCCGCTGGCTATTTATCACCCATCGAGGGGGCATTAGCAAATATGTCAGCGAAATCCAACAATCGCTGGGCTGCGAAGTTGTGGTTCAAGAGCAGGAATCCTATTTGCTGCCAGGGCCCAATCCGATTCAATTCCGCGAAAGCTTTACGTTTTACCCTGAAGCTCAAGCAATCTGGACCCCAGGACATTCTCCTGGCTCCGCTTGCCTCTACCATCAAGCTTATGGTGGCGTTTTGTTCTCCGGGCGGCATTTAATTCCCAGTGCTCAGGGGGAACCTGTACCCTTGCGGATTGCCAAAACTTTCCACTGGCCCCGCCAATTACGCAGTATTCAACAACTGCTGGAGCAATTTACGCCTCAAACGCTCAGTTTTATTTGTCCTGGAGCCAATACGGGATTTCTCCGGGGCGATCGCGCCATTGCCCAAGCCTACGATCGCCTAGCTCAACTCGATTTGGCTGCTTGTGCTCAAGCTAAACCCTTGCTCTAAGGCTAGTCGCCCATAAAAAATGTGCACCCCTCTTTTGGGAAAGGGTGCACAACCTAGAGCATTATCAATTTTGACCAGTGAATGGTGGCGTTTTAGGTCAAGCTAGCCTATGAGCCTAGCGGCCAATGCCTAGATAGCGGAAGCCAGCCCGTTCTAGAATTTCTTCCTCTAGGAAGTTCCGACCGTCGATCATCACGGGGTTGTTCATCAACTTCGCCATCTTGGCGTAGTCGAGGGTGCGGAATTGCTGCCAGTCGGTCACTAGCACCAGCGCATCGCAGCCATCAGCCAAGCGCTCAGGATCAGTTTCGACAAGCACATTGGACAGGCCATGACGCAAGCCCGTTTGGGAAACAATGGGGTCGTAAGCCTTGACTTTGCTGCCTAGACGAGTCAGATGCTCAATCAAGTCCAGAGCAGGAGCATCGCGCAGGTCGTCTGTGTCGGGTTTGAAGGTCAGACCTAACAAACCTACTGTTTTGCCTTTCAAAATTTTCAGGACTTGCTGAAGTTTTTCGAGGGCGATTAAGCGTTGGCGCTGGTTAACGCTAACGGCGGCCTTGAGCAAATGAGCTTCATAACCATAGTCATCAGCAGTGTGCACCAGTGCTGACACGTCTTTGGGGAAGCAAGAACCACCCCAGCCAATCCCAGCTTGCAAGAACTTGCTGCCAATCCGGGAGTCCAGACCGATACCTTTTGCCACCTGCACCACATCGGCACCGACGCGATCGCAAATGTTGGCAACTTCGTTGATAAAGCTGATTTTGGTGGCAAGGAAGGCATTGGAAGCATACTTCACCATTTCTGCCGAGCTGATGTCAGTAGTAACGACAGGCACGGCAGGCAAAGACTTGTCTTCGGCAAATTGCCGCTCGGTAATGGGCGCGTAGAGTTCTTGCATCATCGCGATCGCTTTAGAGCTATTGCTACCCAAGACAATGCGATCGGGGTTGAAGGTGTCGTATACAGCCGAGCCTTCCCGCAAGAATTCAGGGTTGCTGACCACATCGAACTGAGCACCCAGGCTCTCTTCCGTTACAACACCGCCAGCACCAACTAAGGCTTGTTGCCGCTCCGCAATGCCATCCAGCACAATCATTCTGACCCAGTCGCCAGAACCGATGGGCACGGTGGACTTGTTCACAATCACCTTATAGCCGCCGTTGAGATGGCTACCAATGCCACGAGCGACTGCTTCTACGTAACGAGTGTCGCTTTCGCCAGTGGGCAGCGGGGGTGTGCCCACCGCAATGAAGAGGATTTCTCCGTGATTAACACCTGCACCCAAGTCAGTTGTGAATTGAATCTTGCCACTTTGAATTGAAGACTGCATCAACTCGGACAGCCCTGGTTCAAAGATGGGAGATTGACCCGCCTGCATCAGTTTGACTTTTTCTTCGTTGTTGTCAACGCAGATCACATCGTGACCAATGTGAGCCAAGCAGACTCCAGTTACTAGGCCAACGTATCCAGTACCAATGACACAAACACGCATAGGGTGAGTCCTCGAAAAGGGGCAAATAAAAGGTCAGGAAACCAGAAACAGGCAGGGAACGCTCTAGGAAGCTCTCGACATAGCGGGAGAACCAGTCGAGTCACCTACGGCTGGACTACTATTGGGGTTGGTAATCCGAGCCCGAAAATCTTCCACGGTTAACCGTAAGCCTTCTTCTAAGGGAATAGTGGGTTCCCATCCCAGCCAAGTCTTAGCTTTGGTGATGTCAGGCTTACGACGACGGGGATCGTCTTGTGGTAAGGGTTCAAAGCGAATTGCCACATCTGGAGCCACCATCTGCTGCACAGCCTGAGCAAGCTGGAGAATGGTGTACTCATCAGGATTCCCCAAATTGACAGGTCCAGTATGCTCACCGTTCATTAAACGCATGAGTCCCTCGACCAAATCTGAGACGTAGCAAAAACTGCGAGTTTGGGAACCATCCCCGTACACAGTGAGGGGATTGCCTCGTAGGGCTTGAACCACTAAGTTACTGACGACACGGCCATCGTTTTCCAGCATTCTGGGGCCATAGGTGTTGAAAATCCGAGCGACTCGAATTTCCACATCATTTTGGCGATGGTAATCGAACGCTAGAGTTTCTGCGACTCGCTTACCTTCGTCGTAGCAGCTACGAATGCCGATAGTGTTGACATTGCCTCGGTATTCTTCCGTTTGGGGATGCTGCTCTGGATCGCCATAGACCTCAGAAGTAGAAGCGAGGAGAAATCTCGCTTTGACTCGTTTAGCCAAACCCAGCATGTTCAAGGTACCCATCACATTCGTTTTGATGGTCTTGACTGGGTTGTATTGATAGTGCACTGGCGAAGCTGGGCAGGCCAGGTGATAAATCTGATCGACTTCTAGGGAAATCGGTTCGGTGATGTCATGGCGAATCAACTCAAAATAAGGGTGATCCAACCATTTCAACAAATTCCGTTTGTGTCCCGTATAGAAGTTGTCGATGCAAAGAACTTCATGGCCTTGAGTCATCAATCGATCTATCAGATGTGAACCGATAAATCCAGCACCACCTGTGACTAAAATTCGCATAATTTAAAGCTACAGATATTTGAGAAGGGCTGACCTATATTACAACCCAATCTTGAGTCAACTGGAAAATAGACGCTGAAGGCCAATTCAAGGTTTCTAGAGTGTTTATTCAGCTCTTAGTTTAGAACTGCCTTCTAAAGTAACCTCCGGTTTTTATCCTGTCTGGCTCCGTCGTATTTACACTGATTTGTCTAGAAAATTAACAGAAATTCCGGGTGAAGTCAGAGTTAAAACCGTAGAATTCACCAAAACTTAATAGCAATCCTGTAATGATGAAAATTAGCCTAGGCTGGGGCTGAGTGTAGCTAAACCAATTCCCTTAGGGTGTTGACAAGTGCTATTTTGCAGCGATCGCAGATAGAGGTGATCGCTTTAGGTAGTCAGGTCTAAAGCAATCACTAGCCCGAAAATTTTGGCTAAGTTTGATACTCAATCGCTCAATCTAAAGCAACTCAATTCGTTAGATAAAATCACCCTAAATTCAACTCCGCTGAGAACTCATCTTAATTTGAGCCGAAGCTCAAAAAGAGTTAGGCCACACCGGATCGAGGTAGTTTCCAGCTAGTTTTGATACTTCGTCGGAGGGGCGATCGCGACACCTCTACCGACCTGAACCATATCGGCGGGTGACTAAATCTGCACTCGACCTTGGGTTTCCAGGTCATGATTAACGCCATTGTCAGCAGATTCCATAGCACTCGGAATTAAAACCCAACCACTCCTGAGCAACTTTTGATAGGTAGCCCAACCCTTAGAACCTTCAGGAATCTGGTAGTCAGGAACTACAAATTGCAGAAAAGCAGTGTAAGGCCGCCAAGTATCTTGAGGTCGCAGGCGCAGGTGCAGAATTTTTTCGCCGTTTGTTCCTAAACGCGATAACCAGCACATTTGTCCAGACATCTTCGGCTCCTCAGCAGCGATCGACGTGGAAGTTACTGGCATCATGACAAAAAGCGCTCTAGCCCGACAGTCTCCCCGCAGGGTACTTTTGAGCCAGAGCGCTAAGCTTTAGTCAGTTTTGGCTGGAGCAAATTAGGGTAAGAAGCAATCCAAGTTAGGGCTGATCCAATCGCAAGACCGCCATAAACGCCTCTTGAGGCACATCCACGGTGCCAATGGCCTTCATGCGCTTTTTACCCTTGGCTTGCTTTTGCAGCAGTTTCTTCTTGCGGCTAATGTCACCGCCATAGCACTTCGCCAACACGTCTTTACGCAAGGCAGGAATACTTTCGCTGGCAATGACTTTGGAGCCAATGGCTGCCTGGAGAGGAATTTTGAACTGGTGTCGAGGAATCAACTCTTTCAACTTTTCTACCAGCACTCGACCCACGCCATAGGCTTTGTCGCGGTGCACAATCGTAGCCAAAGAATCTACTGGATCGCCGTTGATCAGGATGTCTAGACGCACCAAAGGATTTTCTTGATAGCCAATCAACTGGTATTCCATGCTGGCGTAACCACGCGATCGCGACTTCATTTGGTCAAAAAAGTCTGTGACTACTTCAGCCAGCGGCAATTCATAAATTAGGGTGGTGCGGCCTTGGGTGAGATATTTCATGTCTTTGAACAATCCCCGCCGTGACTGACTCAACTCCATCAGGGTACCAACATACTCTTCTGGCGTAATCATGTCTACCTGGACGTAAGGCTCCTCAATTTTTTCTCGCTCTTGTGGCCCTGGTAAGTGGCTGGGGTTATCCACCAGTACCACTTCGCCTTTAATGGTCGTAACCCGATAAATCACCGAAGGAGCGGTAATGATCAAATTCAGGTTGTATTCCCGCTCTAGGCGTTCTTGCACAATTTCCATGTGCAGCAAGCCCAGGAAGCCGCAACGGAAACCAAAGCCCATCGCACTAGAAGTTTCTGGCTCGTAATAGAGGGCCGCATCGTTGAGCTTGAGCTTTTCGAGCGCCTCGCGTAGGTCTTCGTACTGGTCGGCATCCACCGGGAACATGCCGCAGAAAACCATTGGCTTGGCTTCTGTATAACCAGGCAGAGGCTCTGTTGCCGAGGCATTGGCTTGGGTAATTGTGTCACCCACCCGCGCATCCTCAACCGCTTTAATGGCTGCTGCCAAGTAGCCCACTTCTCCAGCGTGCAGCTCATCCACTTGAACTTGGGTGGGAGAGAGGACGCCCAATTCGTCGATTTGATACTCCTTCTTGGAAGCCATCAAACGAATGCGATCGCCTTTCTTCACCGTGCCATCCATGACCCGGAAATAAACGATTACACCCCGGTAGCTGTCGTAGTAGCTATCAAAAATCAAGGCTCGTAGGCGATCGTTTACCGTATCTTGCGGTGGCGGCACCAAGTGCACGATCGATTCCAAAATGTCATCAATGCCTAAACCTTCTTTCGCCGAGGCCAAAATCGCCCCGCTACAGTCTAGGCCCACAACCTCTTCAATTTCCTGCTTGACGCGATCGGGTTCGGCTCCAGGCAAGTCAATTTTGTTGAGAACCGGAATAATCTCTAGGTTGTGCTCTAAAGCTAGGTAAACATTGGCAAGGGTTTGCGCTTCAACTCCTTGCGAGGCATCGACGACTAATAAAGCACCTTCGCAAGCGGCGAGCGATCGCGACACTTCGTAAGAGAAGTCTACGTGCCCTGGCGTGTCAATTAAATTCAGCACGTACTGTTGGCCGTCGCGAGCTTTGTAGTTCATCCGCGCTGCCTGGAGCTTAATCGTAATCCCACGCTCCCGCTCTAGCTCCATGTTGTCGAGAAATTGCTCCTTCATCTCTCGATCACTAACAGTGCCAGTTGCTTGTAGCAGGCGATCCGCCAGGGTAGATTTTCCGTGGTCAATATGGGCAATGATGGAAAAATTACGAATGCGAGAAACGGGCACGTCGGTCATATAGCTGGCTCAATTAACAAGCAGGATGAAGATGACTCAGGAAACAATTTAAACGCTTCAGTTAGCTCAGGGCTAGGGCGAATTAACAGGAATAAAGTTAGTCATGCTCTGTCATGCATTGTAATCCTTATCTTAGGAAAGCGCGTTGTCCAGTCGAGCCAGGTTTCCAGGCTGTGAGCAGATCTCCACGCGATTTGGAGG
>DATNPE010000384.1:0-5448 GCA_036703355.1 Allocoleopsis sp.
CACTTCGCCGCGGTACGTGTTCTGTCCGTGCCCGGCAGAAATGCCCTTCGACACGATCGTCGAGCGGGTGTTCTTGCCGATGTGAATCATCTTGGTGCCGGTGTCCGCCTGCTGATAATTGTTGGTCAGCGCCACCGAGTAAAACTCGCCCACGGAGTTATCGCCGACCAGCACACAACTGGGGTACTTCCAGGTGATCGCCGAACCTGTTTCGACTTGAGTCCAAGAAATCTTGGAGTTCACACCTTGGCAAAGACCCCGCTTGGTGACGAAGTTGTAAATCCCACCTTTGCCTTTCTCGTCGCCCGCGTACCAGTTCTGGACGGTAGAGTACTTGATCTCAGCATTGTCTAGCGCTACCAGTTCCACCACCGCAGCGTGGAGTTGGTTGGTGTCGTACATAGGGGCGGTGCAGCCTTCTAAGTAGCTGACCGAACTGCCTTCCTCAGCCACAATCAGCGTCCGCTCAAACTGTCCCGTGTCACCACTGTTGATCCGGAAGTAGGTGGACAACTCCATTGGACACTTGGTGTTTTTGGGAATGTAGACGAAGGAACCGTCACTAAACACCGCCGAGTTGAGTGCCGCGAAGTAGTTGTCAGCGACAGGAACCACGCTACCCAAGTACTTCTGCACCAATTCGGGATACTCCCGTAGGGCTTCCGAGATCGAGCAGAAAATTACGCCCTTCTCAGCTAGCTTCTCGCGGAAAGTGGTGGCGACGGAAACGCTATCGAAAATTGCATCAACTGCCACATTCGCCAGTCGCTTTTGCTCAGTCAGCGGAATACCCAACTTCTCGAAGGTTTCTAGCAAGACGGGGTCTACTTCTTCCAAGCTTTGCTTCTTCTGCTTTTGCTTGGGCGCGGAGTAGTAAATGATGTCTTGGTAGTTGATGGGGGGGTAGGTGACGTGAGGCCAAGTCGGCTCAGTCATCTTCAGCCACTGACGATAGGCTTTAAGGCGAAACTCCAGCATGAATTCTGGCTCTTCTTTCTTAGCCGAAATCAGGCGGATGGTGTCTTCGGTTAAGCCACGGGGTACGGTTTCTGACTCGATTTCCGTCACAAACCCGTACTTGTAGGGCTGATTGACGAGGGTTTTAACGCTTGCAGTCATCGGTAGTGTTCTCTTAGGACTCTAGGGATCGGAGGCGGCTGAACAGCAAACCTGGAGCGAAGTTAGACGCTGAGGTCAGCAAACGGGCAGTGTGTTCTGTGTGTTCTCTAAATAACGAAATCGAGTCAGCCGCAGGCAGACAAAAGGCTAGAAATTAGTATTGATTGGTGACCGCTCTGATTTCTTCAAAGCTGATCTCCTGCTTGTCACCTCTGAATTCGTTGTCCTCGGTGAGGAAGAGCATACAGTGACACTCTTTACGCTCTCGCATGGGGACGCAGGGGCAGTTCCAGAAAGCAGCGGCGACTTCGGCTTCCTTGTCTTCATAGTGACGGCAAGGGCAAAGCGGAGCGCCCAGTTCGTCCTTGTGCTTGGCGAGCCCTTCAATCACCACAGCGGTGACGCCGGGGTCCATACAGAAGTAGGTTCCTGTCCGTTTGGCATAGGTTTCTGAAAAGTGCCTCATGGCTTCGAGGCTTTTTTCGGTGGCTTGCTGGTTATCAGTGGTTGAATTCATGAGACAGGATGGCAGGACAAACTGAACTACAATCTATAATTAAATAATTAAAACAACACTTTCGTTGCTTAATTTCTATTTTAGGGTACTTTAGAAACAATTTTGTTGTCAAAGTCTACTCGGACAATTTTTTCCGATCGCTTTAGCTGATTTTTGAGACGAGGATGGCAACGACACAGCAACCTTCTACGAAACAGGACATCCTGCATCATTTACTGAGGCAGGGGCAAGCGACTGCCCAAGAATTGGCTGAACATCTGAAAGTGACGCCCCAAGCGATTCGTCGCCACTTAAAAGATTTAGAGGCCGAGGGGCTGATCTTGCATGAAGTCGTGCACGCCAGCATGGGTCGTCCCAACCACGTCTACAAGCTCAGCCGCCAAGGCCGCGATCGCTTCCCCGACCGTTACGAAGAATTTGCCATCTCTCTTTTAGATACCCTGGCTGAGACGGTGGGCCGTGAGCAGGTGGGCGTGTTGCTGCAAAAGCAATGGCAACGCAAAGCCTCAGAGTATCGCGATCGCGTCGGTTCTGGGTCGTTGCAAGAGCGGGTCGCCAATTTAGTCGAGCTACGACGAGCCGAAGGCTACATGGCCGAGTGGTATCCCTTTGACAGTAGGGATGATCAACCTGTCGAGGCTCCCAGCGATCGCGCTGAACGCTACGTAGTGACGGAATATAACTGCGCCATCTCCCACATCGCCGAGTCTTTCCCCAGTGTCTGCGGTCACGAGCTAGAAATGTTTGCAGCGGCACTACCCGGTTGCACCGTCGAGCGAACTCACTGGATTGTGAACGGTGAACATCGTTGTGGGTATTTGATTCAGGCTAAAGAGGTGGTGGGTAGTTAGTGCTTGGCTAGAAACTTAGGCAGAATAATTCTTTGGAAAGGTTTAGTTCCGAATAATCGTTAATAAGCTTGTAGCGATCGCCTCCTAAGCTACCAACTCCTAACTCGCTAACTGCCAACTTCTAATCCATAACTATGACTCAAGCCCAACAACCCTCCACTCAGTTCCTCAGCTTCGAAGAGTCTGCTGCTGTCGATGCGGCGTTGTTGTCGTCTCACGAGAAATTCTTAACTCGCCTCACCATTTCATCTCTAAAGTTGTTGAAGCAGATTGCTCAAGATACAGGCGTAGCGATCGAAGAATTAACGCCAGAGCAGGTAATTGCCTGGTTTGAGCAAGATGGCAAAATCCGCCGCGAGCAAGGGCCAGATGCGGCTTTTCTAAAGTGGTAGGGAACTGAGATAGAAAAAAGCGATCGCTTCTTTCGTTGTAGAGAGCGATCGCAATGGGGAGAACAGAGGAAATCGATAGACTAGCTCGAATACAGCAACTCGCGAGACTCTTGCTTGACCAGCCCTGACATCGTTGCTTGCTGCAACTGCATGAAAGCCCGTAAGTCTTGGGAATCGTACTTCTGGGCTAATAGCTGCCGCAGTTGCTCTTCTGCTTCAATTGTCAAACAACTGGATGCAAGCGCCTGTTGGACAATTTCACGAATCAGCGGCATGAGGACCACCCTGTAAGGTTACTGGTAGAGAAATAGGGTTAAATAAATCCTTTACAAAAAGACGGTGCCATTACTGATTTGTTCCTATCGTCGAGGATTTTTTTGGTTCGCTAGGTGATGGATGCCAAGCTTAAGAGTGATTCGGATCACTAATCTTCGATTATTTCAGTAGCTTTACGATTGGCTGTTCTTAAACCTTGGGCTGGTCAAGATTGTCTAGACTGGCAGTGGTGATTTGCACCTCGTACTGGAGCTGACAACCTTGAGCCTGACGCTTTACTTCCTCCGCCACGGCCAAACCACTTGTAGTCGTGAAAATCTGTTTTGTGGCGCGATCGATCCTGAACTCACCCCCGAAGGTTTAGCAATGGCTCAGGCGTTTGCGGTTGCCTATAAAGCGATTCCTTGGGCCGCAATTTTTTCGAGTCCCATGCAGCGAACGATCGCCACTGTGCAGCCGCTTTGTGACCTCACGGGTTTGCAACCAGAACTGCGAGATGGCCTGAAAGAAATTAACTATGGCAAGTGGGAAGGCAATACGGTGGCCGCCGTGAGCCAGGAATTCCATGACGACTACCTACGCTGGTCTGCTGACCCTGCCTGGTACCCACCCACTGGAGGAGAGCCAGCCGTCGCGATCGCCACACGAGCATTGCAAGTGATCGAAGAAATCAAAGAACGCTTTAGTGACGGTAACGTGTTGGTGGTAGCCCACAAAGCCACGATTCGGATTACGCTTTGTGCCCTGCTAGGCATTGACGTAGGCCGTTTCCGCTATCGCTTGGGTTGTCCTGTGGGTTCTGTCAGTATTGTGGAGTTTGGTGCCCACGGGCCGCTGCTCAAAGCCTTAGCCGATCGCACCCATTTGAGTGAAGAGTTGCGATCGCTCCCAGGCACCTAATCTTCTATAGGCTTGGCTTTGGCTTGGGCGCGTTTGGTAGACAAATCTAACTTGGCTCGCAGTTCATCCTTGATGCGGTTCAGAATGGATTCTTCATCCAGGGAAGCCAAAATTTTCGTCACCACTGCTTTCGGGCCTTCCGGTCCCCAGGTGGCTCCGTTGGCGAGGTACGCTTTGGTGATGTGGCCGATGCCGTAGCTGGAAACGCCTGCCACACCCGCTTGTGTCACTGCAACTGAGAGATAGGGCGCGATCGCCAGTCCGCCTGTAGCTGTGACCGAAGCACCCAATAGCCCTTTCAGAGAACTGAGGCCAAACGTCACCAGCAGCTCACTGGCACTGATGCCACCCATAGTTAGAGCGATTTTTTGCAGTAGATTAATGGCACTTTTTTGGGTCATGGAGATGCCATACAGCTTCGATAGCGTCAGAATCAACGCCACATCAATCGCTGCACTACCCAACACATCAATCACCGTAATTGGGTTAAGGGCGATCGCCACGGCTTTGGTCATGACTGCATTCCAGATAATCTGGTTGGCACTGCGATCGCGAATTTCCATTTTCCGCTGCACCAGCTGCTCGTTGACATCATCGGCATAGAGCATCGTGTTCAGCGCCACCAGAGATTTGCCTTCGCGGTGCAGAATCTCCAGAATCTTCAGCTTCAACTCATCAACTTCGGGGGTGCCTCGGCTCAGTTGGGCACTCATTTTGCCATCGGCATGTCGTACGGCTTTAGCGACCAGTGGAGACGCTGCCGCCATGACAATTTCTTCGGGAGACAGCAGTTCTTTGACTCGCTCATCCCGGATTTTTTGATAGATGGCTAGGCGATCGGCGTCGGGGTATTGGTCAATCTTGTTAAACACCAACAAAATTGGCTTACTAGCTTCCCGCAGTTCGGAGAGCGCTTCGTACTCCACCTTGGTCATGTCACCTGCGATTAAAAACAGGATCAAATCTGCCTGTTTCGCTACCTGACGCGCCAAAGCTTCCCGCTTCTCGCCGTCTACCTCGTCAATTCCAGGCGTATCAATCAGCTCGATGCGCGAGTCGCCCACACCAGGCAGTGCTACTCGGATAATGTCGCGATCGCTGCCCGCCACTGCCTCTCTTCGCAAACTCCAATCCGCACTCTGGATCACCTGCGTCACCCCGTGGATCGGACCCACGGCAAACAGTTCTTGACCCAGCAATGCATTCAATAGCGAGGATTTTCCTCGCCCCACCATGCCAAACACGGCAATATGCACTACAGAGCGATCGAGCTTATCCAGCATCCGCTCCAGACCTTGAATTTCTGGTTCCAGACCTGCTCGTTCTTGCGAGGTTAAATCCAGATGGCCTACCAGTTCGCGCAGTGCATCTTGTGCTTGCTTGTAATTCAGCT
>DATNPE010000385.1:0-6250 GCA_036703355.1 Allocoleopsis sp.
TGGGTTCGCTTGATCCAGTGCTGAGCGAGCATTCAAAGATAGCATGACGCGGGAAACACCAGTGAAGAGAACGCTAACGCCCACCAAAGTACCGATCAACCAGGGAGCATTGAAGGGCCACTGGAAGAAAATCATTGCCCCTAAAAGGAGGGTAATGATGCCGTCAGTCAGCACCCATGTCCAGTTTTGTTGAGGACGCAGCCGGAAGGCCAAAATCAGCTCGAAAGTTCCTTCTGCAAGCAAGAAGCTACCCAATAATAGGGTGAGCGTCAAAACACCTGTCAAGGGGTTAGAAAACAGCATAATCCCTGTGGCAACGTAGAGGGCACTCAGCAAGAGCTTCCACACGAAACCACCTTGGTCACGGGTTTGAAAGGCGTAAGCGACTTTAGCGCCACCTGCAGAAATCAGAATCAGCGCTACCCAAGTTTCGGTCACAATGGTAGAAATCTGAGGTAGGGCGATCGCGGCAATTCCTAAAACGATTAAGAGAATGCCAATCCAGAGAGATCCATTCGTGTCTTTTTTAACTTCAGGAGCAACATTGGTTGTCATATAAACTATTCCCTAAGTTTGAGTGGGTTATATGCTCAGGCTAGGGAATTTATGGATAAGTTTACACAGCCTTAAGGTAGACCCTGCTGCTCAACCCTAAAACTCAAATCTTGAGAGATCATACGACTTCTAGCGATTGGATTTTGGCTCTTGATTCTGCCGCAATTGGTAGGTTCGGTTTGGTCTGATTTACTTCTTTGTGGGGAATCTCAATCCAGAACTCTGTGCCTTTTCCAGGCTCGGAGAAACACTTCAGCTGACCTCCATGCTTCTCCACAATGACGTGATAACTGATAGACAGCCCCAGACCTACACCTTTGCCTGTGGGTTTGGTCGTAAAAAAGGGATCAAAAATTTGGGGAATGGCATCTTGAGGAATGCCCAAACCGTTGTCGGCAATGCGGATGCGAATCGCGGTTTCTCCCTTCTGGGCTAAGTTAACAACTTCGGTTCGGAGGGTAATGGTGGGAGGGTGCTGGGTTAGATCTGCTGTGGAGCGGTCTTGGCTGGCTTGCTCTAAGGCATGAATGGCATTGGTCAGCACATTCATAAAAACTTGATTCAGGGGGCCGCCATAACACTCCACAATCGGTAGCTCACCATACTCTTTCACAACTGCGATCGCGGCAGATTGAGTTTGGAGACGATGCTGCAAAATGAGCAGTGTATCATCTAACCCTTGATGAATATCAACGAGTTCCTTTTGGTTGCGGTCCTTGCCTGAGAAGTTTTGCAGCGATCGCACAATTTGATGAATTCGACCTGTGCCAACTTCAAGGGAAGACAGCACTTTTCTGAGGTCTTGCACCATAAAGTCAGCATCGATCGCCTTGACACGGCTTTGGGCTTCGGGGCTGAGGTGAGGACAGTGCTCTTGGTAGATTGACACCAGTTCTAACAAATCCGTTGCATAGCGGCGAACATGCGGCAGATTGCAATGAATAAACGTGACAGGGTTATTAATTTCGTGAGCCATCCCTGCGACGAGCTGCCCTAAACTCGACATCTTTTCCGCTTGAACCAGTTGAGTTTGAGCTTGGCGGAGTTCCTGTAAGGTTTGCTGCAAGTGCTGGTTGCTTTGATGCAAAGCGGCGACGGTGCTTTGAAGTTTGGTGGAAGTTTGCTGCACTTTGGCCAAATTAATCCGTAACTCTAGCTGGCTAATGACTTGGCGTCCCAGTGCTTTGAGCGCCTGGAGTTGTTCCTCGCTGAGCTGACGGGGGACACGATCGATCACACACAAGGTACCCAGCGCGTAGCCGTCAGGAGAGACCAAGGGAGCGCCTGCATAAAAGCGAATTTCGGGGTCATTCGTCACCAGAGGATTGGTAGCAAAGCGTTCGTCTTCTAGGGCGTTGGGGACGACAAACAGCTGATCAGGCTGCAAAATCGTATAGCTGCAAAAGGCAATTTCCCTAGGAGTCTCGGTAGCCGTTACCCCAACTTTAGACTTAAACCACTGACGCTGAGCATCCACTAGGCTCACGAGCGCGATGGGCGTACCACAGATATGAGCAGCCAGAGCCGTTAGATCGTCAAATGCCTCTTCTGGCGGGGTATCTAGAATCTGGTAGCGGTGCAGTGCGTCTAAGCGATCGCGCTCATTCAGCGGTAATGGTAATGACTCCGAGTTCAGCTCTGCCATGCGTCACGTTACAAACTGTTTAGGAGTCAATGTATCTTACTGAACATTTCTCTGGCATCCGCCTTTAGATAGTGCACAGTTGGAAATTTAGCTTCATAAGGGCGATCGCAGCTTGCGGATAATGTATTCATTGATACAGTGCCACGGTGAAATTCTGGGAATTTCCTCTTGAATACCTAGTATGGTCTCGTCTGGTCTCGCTTGGACACTGGTCGCTGTTCTCGCTGATTCTCCGACAAGTCTAATAGAATTTATCCAGCCCTTTTAGCAGTCTGAGGATGATGTGATGACTGAAGCTCGTAATGTAATTGGTGGAAAACTGGAAACCTGTTGCACATCACCGATGACAGGATTTTATCGGGATGGCAAGTGTAATACAGGTGGCGGTGACTTTGGTGCCCATGTGGTCTGTGCCCAGATGACAGAAGAGTTTTTGGCTTTCACCAAACTCCAGGGCAACGATTTGAGTACGCCTGTCCCTGCCTTTCAGTTTCCTGGTCTAAAACCTGGCGATCGCTGGTGCCTCTGTGCATCCCGCTGGAAAGAAGCGCTAGACGCTGGCATGGCTCCGCCAGTGGTTCTGTCTGCAACTCATGCCTCAGCCTTAGAATATGTGTCTCTGGACGAACTGAAACAATATGCGATCGCTGACTGAATGGTTACTGGGAGAGAAAACCAACAAAGAGCAAGGGTAAAAGAATCAGGGCAGACACAACCAGTAACAGGGTTCCAGGGTCGATATTGATCGTGTTTTTTTCTGGATTTGGCATTGTATCAACTTCCTCCGCGATCGCTATATATGCCAGCCTACCCGATAGTTGCCTCCCGATTCAGTGCCGTGGGGTTGAGAAGAATGAAGGGACACCAGGCGATCGCTCCACCCCAAATCAGGTAGGCTAATCTACGGGCGATTTTGTGGCAGCTAGCCCACACTGATGCACAGAGGAGAGTTGGCAGTTATGAGGAAGCTTTACTTCTTAGTTCCGGGGACAGGCGGCAAGTTTGCCTGTGGTGGCCTGTGGGCAGAACTAAAGACTCTCAATCTCGCTCAACAGATTTGTGCGGCGGCTGTGGTGACCTATCGACAACGGGAAAGCAACACGCTTTTTCTAGACGATTTGCTGCAACAGCGGAACTTAGACGACATTATTTTTGTGATCAGTTGGGGCTTTGATGTCGGAAAATTAGCGGCTAAACTCAAACCCTACAATGTGATTTATCACGCTCATAGTTCTGGCTATGGGTTTAACTTGCCACCTGATGTTCCTATTATTACGGTAAGTCGCAATACAATGGGATATTGGGGTCAGCGATCGCCCAATTCTCTAATTTATTACTTACCGAACCAAATCTCTGACCAATTTCAAAACCTCAATTTGGAACGAGATATTGATGTATTGGTTCAGGCGCGAAAATCTTCAGAATATTTATTGCAAGAACTGATCCCAGCTCTAAAACAGCAATGCCGCGTTTGTGTAGTGGATTCCTATGTGGCAGATCTAGAGAAGCTATTTAATCGAGCTAAAGTTTATCTCTATGACTCGGCAGAATACTGGGCGCAGCAAGGGGTGAGTGAAGGCTTTGGCCTACAACCAATGGAAGCAATGGCCTGTGGTTGTCAAGTTTTCTCTAGCGTTAATGGTGGTTTGTCCGATTACTTGGACCCTGGTTTTAATTGCCACAAAATTGCGGGATATTCCAAAGAATATGACGTGCAGCGGATTCTCAAAACTGTGCATACCGCTACGCCAATTCACTTACCAGAATCATTTTTAGTTGAGCATCGAACTGAAAATATCATTCAGCGTCTCACGGTGATTTTGCAGGAAGTCAATGAATTTTTTGATCACAAACAAAAGCATAATGCCAATATTCCAAGCTTGACCACTCTGCGAATTCAAAAACTCAAATTGCAACGAGTTTTGACCAAGCTGAAACAGAAATATTTGCGGTAATTATTAACTAATCCCTACAATCTCCCTAAATGTCATGTCGCAGCCTCCTCAGCCAAATGACGCTAACCAGTCTCTCTCTCCAAAGCTCCCCAAAAAGAAGGGGCGATCGCTCCCTCCCAAGCTCTTAATTCAGCTAGGGAAGTTTACTTGGAGCACCATGTGGCATGTGATGATGTCCCAACTGGCTCCCCGGAATCAGTCAGGCGCTTATGTGCGACCCACTAGCCAATTTCGTAACACCATTGGCACCCATCCAGAGAACCCTTACCAACCTGCGGCAGGCCGCTATAAGCTGTACGTGGGGCTAGGCTGCCCTTGGGCGCACCGGACTCTGGTGGTGCGATCGCTCAAGCAACTAGAGGCAGCGATCGCGGTGACGGTTGTTTCTCCGTCGCCTGAGTCAGGTGGGTGGATTTTCAATGAACCGGAAGAGGGGTGTCGTACTTTGGCAGAACTGTATGAACTGGCACAACCGGGCTATGGTGGGCGCTGTACGGTTCCTGTGCTCTGGGACATGGAGACTAAAACCATTGTCAATAACGAAAGTGCTGAGATCATCGTGATGTTGAACTCAGAATTGAATGAGTTGGCTCAGCATCCGATGCTGGATCTCTATCCTGCCGATTTGCAGGAGAAAATAGACGCCTGGAATGAGAAAATCTACCACGCTGTAAATAATGGCGTTTATCGCTGTGGTTTTGCTCAAACACAGACTGCTTATCAGGAAGCTTGTGAGACGCTATTTTCGACGTTGAATGAGATTGATGCAGCTTTAGCAACCAGTCGTTATCTCTGCGGCGATCGCGTTACTCTCGCTGATGTCCGCCTCTTCACAACTTTATTTCGCTTTGATGCGGTCTACTACGGATTGTTCAAGTGCAACCAGCGGCGCATTCAAGACTATAAAAACTTAGGGCCTTATCTGCGAGATCTTTACCAACTACCCGACGTGGCCAGTACCTGTGATTTGGCAGCAGTCAAACAGGATTATTACGGCAACTTGTTTCCGCTCAACCCAGGAGGCATTATTCCCTTGGGGCCCGATATGACAAATTTACTAGAGCCACATGGTCGCGATCGCCTGAACTAGCCAGTAATAGCAACCTAAAGTCAGTAGAATGGTTAATCCTGTCGGAGCCAGCAGGAAGTCTACAAAGTCTAAGATGACTAACAGGGATTTGAGTAGCCCAAAAGATAGTTCCATCGCCTTTCCTCTACCAATAGCATCGAAAGTGAGCAAGCCAATCGCTAGAGATTCATCTAGAAGTCTGCTTTCCTTCACCATGCCAAGGGGCACTATGCTCTTGCAGTACCCTCAAGGGTGATTTTTCGCCAACTATAGCGCAAGCTTCACTCTATCAATGGGATGAAATGTTGAAATTATTGTTGTATTTGGTGGCAACAGCTCAATTGGGCTAATTCAGAAGTACAAGAGTTACGATCGCGTCTCTAATGGCCCCCGTGTTACTCCCAATTGGCTTTGGAGCCGTAACTCTCGCCAGAGTTGAGCCCCTGTAATTTCTCCTTGCAACAGTTGTGCGTAGCGCTGAATTGTCTGTGTCACTTGCTCTGGCGTTTCGTTAACAAACTCAATGCGGAAATGGCGAACTCCTAATTTCAGGAGATGTTGCACATATTCTGCCCCTGTTTGGGCAGTGCCGTTAAACACCGTATTGCGACAACCTGCATCCGCTTGCAAGATATGCTCAGTGCCGACGCGATCGCGTAGTTTCACCTCATGTTGCTCACAGGGGCGTCCACAGTTGGTATAGTCCGTCCCTTCCGAGAGAAAGGCGCAGAACACACAATGCTCCATATGAAACATTGGCATATGTTGATGCACCGTAACTTCAAACCAATCAGGAGGACAACTGGTGAGTAGATCTTCTAATTGAGAGATGTTGAGATCATAAGAAGCGGTGAGCCGCTCTAGCCCACAGCGCTGCTTGAAATACCCAGCAGTTAGGGGATTTGCCACATTGAGGGAAAAGTCTCCAATACAGTGCTCTGCTCCAAAAAACTTCAGTTGGTCATAGTTCCGCACCAAATAACCATCCGCACCACAAGCTTGCACCTGCTGCAAAATCCAATTCTC
>DATNPE010000386.1:0-2845 GCA_036703355.1 Allocoleopsis sp.
CCGCGAACTGCAAATCTTCCTAGACATTGCAACCGAAGCCGCAATGGCTGCCGGTGCTATTTTGAAAGATTATTTGGGTAAGTTAGAAGCAGTAGAAGAGAAAGGACGTCCTGGAGACTTAGTGACTGCTGCTGATAAAGACGCTGAAGCAACAATCATCGAGGTTTTACGGCGTCATGTTCCCGAACATTCTATCCTAGCAGAGGAATCTGGTCAGCTAGGACATAACCAGAGCGATTACTTGTGGGCGATCGACCCGTTGGATGGTACCACCAATTACGCTCATCAATACCCCGTTGCTGCTGTTTCCGTAGGACTAATGATTTCTGGAATGCCTGAGGTTGGAGTAATCTATAATCCCTTTCGCCATGAGCTATTTCGTGCCGCTAGGGGCTTAGGAGCAACTCGCAATCGACGCCCAATTCGAGTGTCTCAAACCTCTGATCTTAGCAAAAGCCTACTCGTCACAGGCTTTGCTTACGACCGTCGCGAGACTCCTGACAACAACTATGCTGAGTTTTGTCACCTCACCCACCTCACCCAAGGCGTCCGCCGTAGCGGTGCTGCATCGTTGGATCTCTCAGATGTTGCCTGTGGACGGCTAGATGGTTACTGGGAACGGGGACTCTCTCCTTGGGATATCGTGGCTGGAGTTGTACTGGTCGAAGAAGCCGGTGGTAAAGTCACAGCGTACAACGGTAACCCCTTAACAATAGATTCGGGTCGGATTTTAGCCACCAACGGTCGAATTCATGAGTGCTTAGGTACAGAGCTGTTGCAGGTTCCCCCGCTGTCGAGCTGGAGGTAGTTCAATTTAGTACCTCATGAACCTTCAGATCACCACTCACTATGACAAACTATCTTCTACATTAGCTAAGCTATTTTTTGTTAAAAATGACATATCTTTACGGTAACTTGATCAACCAAGCTGAGGCATATGAAGTTAGCAATTATACCAAAAATTAAGACATACTAGAAACAATTCTTTAGACACGGAGCTTGGACAAACCCTTATGTCTTTTCAAATAGAGCGTGGACTCTTCAAGTTTGATTTTACCGACCATCATGCCGTTTTGGGGGTTCCAGTTGATGCGGATGTTAAAGAAGTCCGCAAACGGTACCTCAAAATTGCTCGCAGACTGCACCCTGATAGCTGTAAAGCGGCAAGCGATACTGAAAAAAAGCTAGCGAATCAGCTACTATCCAAACTGGTTAATCCGGCCTATGAACAGTTGTCTCAGAGCAATAATCGCGATTACCTGGTAAGTTTAGGTCATATGGGCAGGCGTTTGGCATCAGAAGGCACCAAAACTCCCTTTGCCAGTGAAGCAGCTAAACAACTATTCCGCTCAGGTGCAAATTTAGATAATGCTTACAAAAGCGTAGTACAAAAGCTGGCTTCTACACAATATGATTCCCTTGACCAAGTCTTAGAAAAAATTGCTGAAATCAGTGAACTCAATATGGCTTATCTGATGCTTAGTAAGGGTGAAGGCATCAAATCCAGTGATAGAAGACCTGAGACTCGAACCACTAGGCAAGTCCCAAACAAGGATGCTCAGACGGCTACGCCAGACAAAAAGAATGTTCGGACTCCTACGCCACCGGGAGCTACGGCAAGCACTGGCAGTCCGCTCCCTAATTCTGGAATGTCTAGGGTAGCAGAGTATATCCGGCGTGCAGAAGGCTATATGGCGAAGAACAATTTTGCCGCAGCCGTTTTGGAATTACGTGAGGCGCTCAAGCTCGATCCAAACAGTAGTCGATCGCATAGCTTGCTAGGGGCTTCTTATTTGAAGCAAAATCAGGCGACAATGGCGAAAGTTCACATTAATAAAGCCTTGCAACTCAATCCCAACGATGAATTGGCGTTGAAGGGCAAACAGTTTCTCGAAAAGCTAGCTCAGCAAGCTGGAGGTGGAACTCAAAAACCTGCTTCTGGCTCAACTCAAAGCAAACAGCCCGATAAATCGGGTAAATCGGGAGGCGGCGGCTTATTTGGTTTTTTTGGCGGTAAGAAAAAATAATGGTTCATCAACCACCAGCGGGTGCACGAGATTTGCTGCCCCTTGAAGTTACTCAAAAACGTTGGATTGCTGATCGCTTGCAACAGGTCTTTCACCGTTGGGGATACCACCAGATTATTACATCGACTCTGGAGTGGATGGATACCCTAATGGCAGGTGGGGCAATCCAGCGTTCAACCGTTATCCAGTTGCAAGATGCTGAGGCGGGAATGCTGGGGCTGCGCCCGGAACTAACGGCTTCGATCGCCCGGGCTTTTGCCACACGAATTGCAGGGAGTACTAGTGAGGCCACACTAGCCCTACCCCAACGCCTCTATTATCATGCCAACATATTCCGCCGACCGCCCATTGGTCACCACGGACGTCAGATGGAATTCTACCAGTCTGGTACTGAACTCCTGGGTGCCGACGGTCTGTTGGCTGATGCGGAAATCTTGATGTTGCTCGTAGATTGTCTAAATCAACTGGGGGTGCAACAGTGGCACTTGATTTTAGGAGACGCGGGACTGACACAATCGCTGCTTTCTCCCTTCCCATCGACCCTGCAAGACAAGGTTCGCACAGCGATCGCTCATCTAGATCGTGTCACTCTGGAATCACTACCCCTTGCCTCAGACTTACGAGAACGGGCACTGTTTCTCTTTGATCTTCGGGGACGCCCTGCTGATGTGTTGCAAAAAGTTGCCAGTCTGGATTTAGACGCATCAGGGCAGCTCGTTGTCAACAACCTCAAATCTCTGGTAGAACTGCTTGACGAAACTGCTGCCACTCCCATTCCGATTGCTCTCGACCTCAGCTTAGTTCAAACCTTCGAGTAC